>RGTE01000078.1 GCA_010025475.1 Verrucomicrobiota bacterium | reverse complement strand
TTTTGTAAGTTTCCTTTTGATTTTTCGGATACCCACCACCAAAGGCGACCGTATGGGCGGCGTTGCCGTACCAGGGCCCCATGATGTGACTGCCGAGACCGGTGGTTTTAATGTAAACCCAGTTGGAAGAAGAAAGCACCGTGGAGATCCCGCAATAGGCGGGAGTAGCTTGATTTGACCAAATGGTGACGCTGGAGCCAGCCAGCTTTCCGGCATCGTTGGTGTAAATTCTGGCGTACTTTCCGGAATAGGTGGTCATCCAACTGGAGATCAAAGGTTCAGCTTGCAAATTGAGTGGCCAACCCAAGGCCAAACAAATCGGGTATATTAATTGAAGGCCATGAAAAAGCCTCTGTCTCATGTAGTTACATTATCACAAATTTTCAAAAATTCCTGCGGGATTTACGGGTTATCTAAAAACGGCAAAAGTTATTTATGGTTAATGTATTAGGAAATAAATCTGACTGTCCTTAGGTTAAGGAAATAACGGCAAGAACATTAACTGCCCAAACCAAAATATTATCGACTCTTCTCTTCGGAAGGGGGTTCGAGCTCAGACATGATCCGGAGGATGCGGTCACCGCGTTTTTGGGCCTCGTCGAATTTGAAATGAAGTCTGGGCGTGTATTTGATGTGGAGAGCCTTGTTGATTTCCGACTGCCATTCCTCCTTGAGCGCGTTGAGATCGTGAAGGATTTGTTCGTCGGGAGTGCGGCCGTCGAGATGGGAGATAAAGACCGTGGCATGCCGCAGATCCGGACTGACCTCGACTCCGGTGATGGTGAGGAGCATGCCCTCCAAAGTGCGTTCGCGGCTGACAAGGCGGGCGAGGACACCGCGGATTGATTCAGAGACCCTGACTAACCTGCGTGATGACATAAGCCTTGGGACGTTTGTTTAGGTTTACGTTTAGGAGAGAAAGAAGCTGATGCCGGCGACTACAGGGTTTGGGGGACTTTTTCGAGCTGATAACACTCGATAATGTCGCCTTCCTCGTACTCGTCGAAATTGCCCAGCCGGATACCGCATTCGAGCCCCTGGCGCACCTCGTTGACGTCCTCCTGGAAGCGTTTGAGGGTGACCACACCGCCGTCGTAGATCGGCTGCTTCTTGCGGATCACGCGAGCGCGACCGCTCTTGGTGATCCGGCCGCTCTGCACCTGACAACCGGCGACCATAAATTTGGAAAGCTCGAACACCTTCTTGACCAGGGCCGTGCCCAGCGGGGTCTCACGCAACTCGGGATCAAGCATGCCGGTCATCGCTTCCTTCACCTGATCGACCAGTTCGTAAATGATACTGAATAACTTGATCTGGATGCCCTCCCGCTTGGCGGCGTTGGCGGCGGAGTTGTCGGTCTTGGTGTTGAAGCCGATCACGACGGCTCCAGAGGCTTTGGCGAGGAGGATGTCGGATTCGGAGATCGGTCCGATCGCGGAGAGGACAATATCGAGATCGATCTTTTGGCTTTGGATCTTTTTGAGGGATTCGGTGATGGCTTCCACCGAGCCCTGGACATCACCCTTAAGGATGACCTTGAGGCACTTTTTCTGCCCTTCGGCAATGCTGGCAAAAAGGTTTTCCAAAGTGACGTTGCCGGGGGTGCCGGTGGGCCCGGCGGCCAAGCGGGAGACCCTCTCGGCTTCCTGCCGTTCTTCCATGATGGAGCGAGCCTCGCGCTCGGAGCCGACAACCACGACCTCTTCTCCCGGTGCCGGTGCGCCGGTGATCCCGATAATTCGGGCAGGGGTCGAGGGGCCGGCTTCTTTGATGTTTTGGCCGCCGTCGTCGAGCAGAGCCTTAACCTTGCCCATGTGGGGACCGCAAACGAAAGAGTCACCCACCTTGAGGCAACCCTGTTGAATAAGAACGGTGGAGGTCGGGCCGCGGCCGGTTTCGATTTGGGTTTCGATGACGCGGGCTCGGGCATGGCCGGTCGGATCGGCGCGGAGTTCCAGCACTTCGGCCTGCAATCCGATCATTTCCAAAAGCTTTTCGATTCCGGTTCCCTTGGTGGCCGAGACTTCACAGACGACGGTCTGACCACCCCACTCCTCCGGGGCGAGACCCTGTTCCTGCAGTTGGCCCTTTACCCGGTCTACGTTCGCGCCAGGGAGGTCGACCTTGTTGATGGCGACCATCACGGTGACCTTGGCGGCTTGGGCGTGCTTCAGGGCTTCGAGAGTCTGGGGCTTGATGCCGTCATCGGCGGCCACCACGAGGACAACGATGTCCGTGACGGTGGCTCCGCGGGCGCGCATGGCGGTGAAGGCCTCGTGGCCAGGTGTATCAAGGAAGGTGATGCTCTGGTTGCCTCGTTTCACGGAGTAGGCACCGATGTGCTGGGTGATACCACCAGCCTCGCCGGCAGCGACCTTGGTGCGGCGGATCGCATCGAGCAGGGAGGTTTTGCCGTGGTCAACGTGGCCCATGAACGTGACCACCGGGGGCCGGGGCTTGAGATTGGCGGAGAGAACGGGCTTGGGTTTGGGCGGTTCAACGACGGGGGCGACTTTGTGGACGCCGCCGCCTTCCTTGCGTTTTTCGGCCATGAAGACAAAGCCGCGTTTTTCGCAGATCTTCTTGGCGACGGGCTCTTCCAGAGTTTGGTTGAGCGTCGCGAAGACATTCATCTCCATCAGCTCGTGGATGAGCTGGAACGGTTTCAGATTGAGCCGCGTTGCCAGGTCGCGGACCTGGATCGGCGGCTTCATCTGGATGATCTTCGATTCGTCGACCGTGCCTTCGGTAGCGGGAGCGGAAACAGCCGTGGGAGCAGGAGTCTCCGCAGCCGCGGTTGGTGCGGGAGCGGCGAGGGGAGCAGGTGCGGCCTCGGGCTCCGCAGTCTTCGCCACCGTCTTGGTCTTCGCCGGTGCTTTTTTGGCCGGTGCTTCTTTGTCGGCGGCGGCCTTGGTGGCACGGGGTTTCTTGGGCGCAGTCGCAGCCCCTTCCGTGGCTGGCGTCTTTTTGGCGGACGAGGTGGCCATGCCGGCGGGGGGAGGGGACTTAGGACTTGGCGGCTGCGAGGGCCGCCTGGGCCTTAGTCAGGATCTCCTTGGCTTGTTCGGGAGTGAGGTCGGGAACGGCTTCGGCGAGATCGGTCTCGGTCGCCTCGACAAGGGCTTCCACCGTGCTGAAGCCGACGGAGGCGATCTTCTGGGCAAGGGGAACCTCGATGCCGAGGGCGGTGGCGAGGCCCTGGACTGCCTGCTCGAGTTTCTGCTCGAAACCCACCACCTCGGTCTTGTCCTCCTCGACGTCGATGTGCCAACCGGTGAGGCGGCTGGCGAGGCGGGCGTTATGGCCCTTGCGGCCGATCGCGAGGGAAAGGTTCTCGGCGTCGACGAGGGCGCGCACGCGATGGTTGGTCTCATCGATCTCGATCTTGCGGAGCTTGGCGGGCTTGAGGGCCTCGATGACGAGCTCATGGACGTTGGGCGACCAGCGGAAGAGGTCGACCTTCTCGTTGTTGAGCTCGCGGACAATGTTCTTCACGCGGGAGCCGCGGATGCCGACGCAGGCACCGACGGGATCGACCTTCTCCACATCCGACCAGACGGCGATCTTGGTGCGGAAGCCGGGCTCGCGGGCGAGGGACTTGATCTGGACAACGCCGTCGGCGAGTTCGGCCACCTCGAGGGCAAGGAGCCGGCGGACAAAGTCGGGACTGGCGCGGGAAAGGATGATTTCCGGTCCGCGCTGGCCCTGCTGGACGGCGAGGACGAGGGCGCGGATGCGTTCCCCCGGGGTGTATTCCTCGGTGGGGACGCGTTCCCGGGCGGGCATGATGCCCTCGAACTTACCGAGATCGATGACGACGTCGGCGCGGTCGAAGCGGCGGACAGTGCCGGCGACGATGTCGCCGACGCGGCCCTGGAACTCCTCCATGATCATGGTCTTTTCGATGGAGCGGAGGTTCTGGTTCATGGCCTGCTTGAAGACTTGGGCGGCGATGCGGCCGAACTGCTTGGCATCGAGCTCGATCTCGACGAGGTCACCGAGACGGGCCGAGGGGTTCACGGAGCGGGCCTTCACGATGGAGATCTCTTCGGGATTCGGGCGGGCGCGGTCGGTGGCCTTGAGTTTGGCGAACATCTGGATCTTGCCGGTCTTGGCGTCGAGGGCGACGCGGATTTCCGTCTCGGGCGGGTAGGTCTTATGGGCCGCGGTGACGAGGGCGCTTTCAATGACCGAGGCCATGACCTTCCGGCTAATGCCCTTCTCCTTTTCCATGTAATCGAGTACCGTCAGAAAGTCTTGAGTGTTCATGTTGTTTCCATGTTGAGGTTGTGGGAGAAGGCTTTCGGCGAAAAAAAGGGTGGAAACCGCATGAGTTCCCACCCAACCACCGCCGAGAGTCAACTCCTTGAAAATCATAACCAAACGCAGAGAATGGTCAATCCGCGAAACCGGATGTCCCTTTTATGCCTAAATCATTGAAGACTGGGAGGATTGGCCTGGTGGCAGGACGGGGAATCTACCCCCGTTTGGTGCTGGAAGGAGCCCGTCGTCAGGGCGAGGAACTGGTCGTGGCGGCCTTCGATGGCGAGACGGAGCCTTCCGTGGCCTCCCGTGGGCGTCCCTCCACCTGGTTACGGGTCGGCCAACTGGGAGGCTTGGTTTCTTTTTTCAGAAAGCAGGGTGTGGATCGGGCGATCTTTGCGGGCCAAATCACCCCTAAGCGGCTCTACGACCTGAGACCGGACCTAAAAGCGCTCTGGATCCTGGCGCGGCTGAAAGAAAGGAATGCGGCGACGCTTTTCGGTGCAGTGGTGCGGGAACTGGAAAAAGCCGGCATCCGCGTTCTCCCCGCCACCACCTTCATGGAGGATCACCTTGCCGGTACCGGTCTGATCGCCGGCCCGAGACCCCCGCTTCATCTTTCCGCCGACATCAAGTTCGGATGGTCGCTGGCCAAGTCTGTGGCGCGTCTGAATATCGGGCAAAGTCTGGTGGTGCGGAAGGGGACGGTGATGGCGGTGGAAGGGTTTGATGGCACCGACGCAACCCTGAAGCGGGGCGGGCAGATTGCCGGACAGGATGCCACGGCCATCAAGGTGACTTCGCCCACGCAGGACATGCGTTGACGTGCCGGTCCTTGGACCCCGGACCATCCAAAGCGCGGCGGAGGGTAAGGTTCGATCGATCGTCCTGGAGGCCGGCCGGACCCTGGTGCTGGAAGCCGGGGAGGTGAAAAAACTGGCGGAACGCCATAAAATC
>RGTE01000077.1 GCA_010025475.1 Verrucomicrobiota bacterium | reverse complement strand
CGCCCAGTTGTTGGTGTTGACCGTCGTTCCATTGAACTCATCGGACCAAGTGAGCACGTACTGGGAGAACCGGAAGGACTGCAGGTTACAGACTCTCGTGCCGCCCGAAGCCACCAGATAGACATCCTGCACCCCGCTGACAAAACCGCTCAGCTGGCTTAACTGCTCCCGGTAATTTCCCAAACTACCTGTATCCTGGGGTGTGAAGATGCCGATGAGCCGGCCTGTCGGGCTTCCCAACCGGATCTCCACCGTGCCCCCGGTCCCGCTCTTGGAGGCAGAGAAAGTCACACTGGTCGCCCCACTACCAAAATCCACCCCGGAGTATTTGAGCCAGTCGCCCCCGTCAAAGAATTCCACCACTCCGCCCTGCACCTGCACTCCCTGCATGGCAGAGTAGGAGGAGGCCGAAACCGACGCCTTCCCCGCCACCGCCGGCACGGTGCTGCTTCCCGCGGAACGAACCGTGCTCTTGAGGAATCCCCTCGTCATGGTTCCACTGGCATCCTTGATCCGGAACTTGCGGTATTCGTATCCGGTGGGGTCGCTCAAAGAGGGCAGCCCCGTGCTGTCTCCCGCCGAAACAAGTTCCACCGGCAGGTTCCAGTTGATCAGATCGCTGCTGCCAAGAACCTCGTAGGTTATCCCGTCCTGGGTGGCCGAAAGGGATGTGGACCCGATGAAGCTTGCACCCCTACGCACCGGAAAGTTCAGGTTGAGCGCCTGCCCCCCCGAACCGGCCGTGGAAAGGGCCCGCACCTTCCCCTGCAGGCTGGCTTGATCCATGGAACTGCCGTCCAAGGCAAACGTTTCAAGGTTGGAGCTGACCAAAGCGTTGTTGACGCCCGGAGTCATACCCCGGGACCGGGCCCACGTTTCGTAAGGGGAAACCACCGCCAACTCCATGGCGTTAAGGTAGGCAACCACATTGGTAGAGCTCGGTTGGGACAAGGCGGAAACATCCACAAAAATATCCCCATACGGGTTAGGCTTCACCGAAGTTACCGTGGCCAACGTCTGATCATTGCCGTCCCCGCGGTTCACGCCGATCCTTGCCCCGCTACTCCGGAGGGTAATGGTGTTGGAGGAGGCGCCGTAAACGTCATATCGGGTTTGCCTTGTGGCTGCAAAAGAACATGAAGCCAGAAACCTGAGGTCATAAGTGAGCCCGGGATTCAGACCGGAAATCATCAGCCCGCCCGGCACGTTATCATCCCCTCCATCGGGAACCGCGTCTGAAGTCGCGGAAAAATAGTCCTCGGTGGCGCTGGTCACACCCAGATATCCCAAGGCCTGGGACGGGATGTTGGTCAGTCCGCCATTGGTCCGCCCGTTGACACCAAAGTCCCCCGTGATTCTCAGGACCAGGCCCGTGGCCGCCCCGGTGCTGTCCACGAGGCCGGCCTTGTGCTCCCCGGCGACCACCGTGGATCCACCGTTGACAGCATGCCAGTTGTTCCACTGGTTCCCGTTGGTGTCGACGCCGAGGGTGGCGGTTCCGTTGGTGCCATCGGCCGGTCCGAAATCAAAAAGAACGCGCTGCCCCGCGGCCGGGGCGGAGCCGTTGGACCAGAAAGGACGATCCGGGGAGATTCCCGCCTCCGCCAAGGCGCTGCGAATCCGGTTTTTCCAAACCTCATACCCGCGGGCGTTGAGGTGGGCGTTATCAACCTGATAATACCAGAGATCATTGGTGCTGGTGGTGACCTTGTTGGTGGTGTCCTGAAGAGCGTCAAAGAAGGCAGGCAGGTCGATGAACTTCAGGTTGGCGTTGCCGTTGGTGGCGATGAAGCCGGAGATCAGCGCGTTGGCGTTGGTTCGCTCGGTGTTGCGGTTGGCCGTGCCGGCAAACTCCGGGTTGCGGGTGATGCCAAGGTAGAAAAGCTTGGCATTAGGTAGCCGGTTGGTGAAGGTCCCCACAAATTCGGTGAACTGCTGGAAGACGTATGCGCCGGAGCGATACGCATAGAGGTCATTGACTCCCGCCCACATCACCACCGCCCGTGGGCTGTAGGCATAGACCAAGTCGTTGGCCAGCTGGTTGATGTCGCCGAAGGTCGCACCACCCATTCCCCGCTGGATGACTTGGTAATCGGCAAAGTCGCGGGTCAGGGACTCCCAGCGCCGGATTGAGGAACTTCCCAGGAATAGGAGGGCGTTGCTGGGGGCGGGGTTCAGGGCGTCCTGGTCCACCCAGCGGTTGGCCTGCCCCAGGTAAGTACTTGCGGCAGCGGGGAAGTTGGAGGAAATGATTCGGATCGCGTTGAGGTATCCGAACCCACCCTGCGCAGCCCGATAGTTCAAAAGCACCTGCCCATCGCGGTCGGGCATCACGCCGGTCAGGGTCAGAATATTGGTGTTATGATTGACCCCACTACCGCCGAGGTTGGCTCCGGAGTTGGTCAGCGTCCCAGTGACCACGTTGCTCCCGGTAAGGGTGTAGAGGGCCGCGCGGGTGTCGCTTGCGTCGCGGGAGCCAAAAAGCTGGAAGGTGTAGGGGTTGGTTCGGTTCAGCCCGCGGATTCGCACAGTCGAGCCGTTGGTGGAATCCGTGGTGAACACCCCGTCCGTGACCACGGTGCCCTCGTTAAAGACCCCCAGGGATGGCACCGCCACCACGCCAAAATTGGTGTTCCAGGAAACCGGGGTGCTGAAATCGAGGTTATAACCCGTGGAGGTGCCGGCGCTGTCCACCAGATTGGGGATGTACTGCCCACCATTGGTCCAGTTATTCCAAATTTTTCCGCTCACGGCGTTGGTGGTGGGTGTCTGGCCAAAATCCACCAGGAACTCCTGGCCCGTAACCTCGATCTGTAGCGAGATGGTATTGGTCCCCGCCGAGTTGATCGCCGAGATCTGCACTGTGGTGTTGGTGGGGTTGGACAAAGAACCGGAAATCAGTCCGGAGTTCGCATCCAGGCTCAGTCCCGTGGGCAGGCCGGTGGCGGTGTATCGGGTGGCACCCCCGGTGGCAACGATCTGGTAGGAAAAACCGGAGTTGTACATCCGGGCGACACTGGGCGCACTGGTAATCAAGGGCACGGTGGAAGCTGTGATCTGGATGGCGATGGTGGTGGAGGCGGTGCCTGCCGAATTTGCCGCGGAGATCTGCACCAGCGCGTTCGTCTCCATGGTGGGCGTGCCGGAAATCAGCCCGGTGACCGGATTGTTCGTCAATCCCGCAGGCAGCCCGACCGCGCCAAAGGAGGTTGGATCGTTGGTGGCGGAAATCTGGTAACTGAAAGGCACACCCACCGTGCCGCTGGCATTGCTCGTGCTGGTGAGAACCGGCGGGATGGCGAGCGACTCCTCAATCGACATGGCGTTTAGGGCTCCCACACCCCCCGCGCTGCCGGCGAAGCTCAGATACAGGGAGCCGCCGGCCGTGGGAGACAACCGGTCCAAAGCAAGGACCGTGTCCTGGTTGTGCTGGGCTCCGGCGTTCGTCGCCCGGTGATTCAGCGAGCCGGAGGCGATCCGGTTGGCAGGGTCGAAGACGGTATCCCCGTTGGTTGCCGTTACGGTGTTGCTGGCGGAAAAGACGGAAAAGGTGGTTCCCGTGTCCCCTTCCCACCTGCGGGAGCTGAAAAATGTGAGTCGGTACTTTTTGGCGGGATTGAGGGTGTTGATGGCAAAACGGATATTGCGACCCAGCGCATAATCGTAGGCCGCTTCCCGAACCCCCAGCATGCCGAGCGCGTTGGAATTAATCGTAACCGCATTCAGGTCGGCTGGGGCCGGCGGGTTGTTGGTGACCCCACCAGCCGGGCCGTTATAGGCGGTGAAGGAAGCGGTGGGCGGGGTGATGAATCCCAGGCCCGGAGGACTGTTCGTGCTGCCCGCCGAGTCCTTAAGGAGCCAGTAGGCACTGTTGTCCACGGAGTTCCAGACGTTGCCGTTGGCATCCGGCGAGGGTGGGTTGGCTCCGGAATACCAACCGGTCTTGCCGGCCTGCCCGAAATCAACCAAATACTTCGGCAGGGAAACCACCACGGTGCGGGTGAGGATGCTGGAAGAATTTCCGGCCGAATCGGTGGCCTGATAGGTCAGGACATAGGTCCCCGGGGTGGAGGTGTCGACCGTGCCCGTCCCGCTCACCGTGCGGGTTGCATCCAGATTGTCGGACACGGTCGCTCCGGGATCGCTGAAGGCCACCCCCTTGGTCCAAAACAGCGTGCTGTTGCCTTGCAGACTGAGAGTCGGCGCCGTCCGATCGAACTCCTCCACGGAGACGGCGTTGAGGTACCCCAGGTCGTTGGTGCTCCGGAAATTGATGGTGATCTGTCCGTTGGTATCCGGCGTGACATCGAGAAAACTCGCCACCTTTGAGGCGTTGTAGTTGCAGGCCGCCCCACTGCTGTTGGTGTCCATGCCGGTGCCGGAAGTCTGCAACTGGTTGGTTTGGGCCGATGTCCCGGTCACCGTGTAAATGGTGGTCCGGAGAGTCGTCGCATCCCGGGCTCCGTACAGCTGCAGATCGTAACGGTTAGACCGGTTCAAATTGCCCAATTTCAGGGTGATCCCGTTGGGAAGACTAGTATTGGTGGTGAAGTAAAAGGCCCCATCCTGCGTCACGGTGGGCAGAGAGAACACGCCAAGGGCGGCCCGAGGCAACGGCGCAAAAGCGTTGGTGGGATTGAAAGCGTAGGCGGTGGTAAAAATCAGGTTCCAGCCGTTGGTCGTATTATCGGCAAAGACAAAATTGGTGTTGGTGGTGGCGATGATGTTGTTCCAGTAATTGGTTGTGCCGTTCAGGGAGATCGCCGGATTGGTCGTCAGGTAGGAGGTCCCCAGGTCAAACAGGGCGACGCGGCCCCGGGCGGACGTGGCCGTTCCCGACCAGAGGACCGGTTGGGCCGGATCAGCGCCCGCCGGCAGGGAAACCGTCAGCCGGTTGGAGGAGACAATGGTTGCCTGGGTGTTACCCCCGGTGACCTGGGTCTGCACTCTTCCGGCCAGTCCCGCGGGCAATTCCAGGGTCACACTGCGGCTACCGGTGGAATAGATCCAAAAATTTACCCCGCCGGAAGAGTTGGTTTCCGCAACGTAATTGACCGGCAAGGAACCGCCCGGCTCGATCATCCGTGCGGCCACCAGCCCGGGCCCGGTGGCGACAAAGCCGTTAGGGGCCAGCGTCCGGCCACCCTTGGTCACGGTACTGTTTTCCAGGTTGGCGTCCACGGTCACGGGCCCGAAGGTGGAGGCGATCGTGCCGTTCCC
>RGTE01000076.1 GCA_010025475.1 Verrucomicrobiota bacterium | reverse complement strand
CTGTCCAGCGCCGTCGCGCTCAACCCCGTCGAGGTGTTGAAGGTGAGATTTGAAGGCACCGTGAGGCTCACGCTCTGGCTCGCCTTGGCCAAGGTGATTGTCTGGTCCTGGAACGCGCCGTTGTAGTTGCTGTCCCCCGCCGCCGTCGCACGCACCACCACGCTCCCCGTTCCGCTTGTCGCCACCAGATTCCCATTCACGTCGATCGTTCCCGGTCCGCTGAGCACCTGGAAGCTGACCGTCCCACTGTCCAGCGCCGTCGCGCTCAAGCCGGTCGAGGCGTTGAACGTCAGATTCGAAGGCAACGTGAAGCTCACGCTCTGATCCGCCTTGGCCAACGTGATTGTCTGCACCGCAGATGCCCCAAGGTAATTGTCGTTGCCCGCCGTCACCGCCCGCACCACCACGCTTCCCGTCCCACTGCTGGCCACCAACTTGCCATTCACCAACGAGGCCGGCCCGGAAACCACCTCGTAATTCACCGCTCCAGCCAGCGCCGAAGCCACCAAATCGACCGACTGCCCGAACGCCAGCGAGCCCACTGAGCCAAAGCTCACGCTCTGCCCGGCCTTCAACACATTGAGAACACCGGCCACGGTGGTAAGATTGTAGCGGGCCGAGACATCGTTGCCGGAACTGTCCACGACCCGGGGATTGGAAAAAGTCACCCCATAGGGACTGCCCGCTACCCCACTGGTGGGCGTGGCGGTGGTGAGAAAATCCGTGACCAGGCTATGTCCTGCCAAAAGCGAACCTGCAGTGATGGAAAAACCAAAAGCGGGATTGGCCTGGTTATAGACACGGGATGTGTCGTTGACCTTGGCGGTAATGGCGATCTTGGACGGAGTGACCGGGCTCGGATTGTTGTTCACTATCTGACCGGGATTGACCGGAGGAGGATTGGAGGAGGAAGGGGAGGACTGGGCTGGGGCTGAAGAGGCCGGAGGGTTGGCGGCCACGGGGGCACCCCCACCTCCGCTTGAAGGATTTCCGGCTCCTGGTCCGGCTGCGGTCTCTATATCTATTTTCTCCCCGGATCCGCCCGCACCCGCGCCCATTTTATCCTCCTGGCGATTCACCACGACGGAGTCTTCTGTTTTCACCTTGGGAGCACCCACCAGAATGTCCCCGTCCTCATGCTTGATTACCACGACTTCCGTATCCGTCTTTTCCAACTTGCCTTCCTGGACTCTGGCCTGCTGAGTCTCGATCACCTTTTCGATTTTTGAGACGGACGGCAGTTCCTTTTTGAATTCCACAATCAGCGGAGTGGTGGCCACAACCTTTTTCACATCCACGTCAAAGACCTGGATTTTCGGAGCCGCCGTTGGAGCGGAGGCGGCGCTCCCCCCGCCCTCGCCACCTCCAGGTGTGGAACCGGCATCCGCGTTTTTCCCCGCCGCGCCTTCGGAGCCGCCCCTGTCGCCACCCGCGGAAGAGGATGCTCCCGCCGAAGATGGTTTTTTATCCCCGCCCGGTGAAGTGGAGGTTTCCTTTTCGGAGCTTTGCTTGTTGGCATCGGCCCCCACCGAGGCGGCTTGCCCAGGGCGGATCACCGTGGAGACACCGCCCACCGTGACCTTCAATCCCCCTTGGCCTTCCAGCAGAACAAACATGACATTTCCCGCGCTGTCGTGACTGGCCATGAACGTGGTCCCGGTGACGGCGGCGGTCACCCCGCCACAATCCACCGTGGCTCCTCCGTTGCCGGGAGGCGTATGAATCAGCACGGTGCCTTGCTTCAACTTCACCAAACGCTCCTTCGACTGGAATGAAAACTGGGTGTTGGCTCCCATCCGCGTGATGGAGGAATCGGCAAAGGTCAATTCCGCCATGGAGGCGGCGGAAGTGGAGACTTTCGAGTTCTCGTGAATTTTGTCATTCACTTTGGCGGGCACCACTCCCGTTCCCTCATTCCTTTCCACGATATTTTTCACCGTGGTGAGATCCGCCTCCTTGAATTCCATGGCGGCCATGGATCCGGAAGTCAGGGCAACCAAAACGCCGACACTCATTTTCCAGTAACTCATACGACCCCTCCTTTGACTCCTTCGGACAAAAAAGAGTTCAAAGAATGTTGAGGTAAATTTGATGGTCTCAACAGGCTTTAAATATACCGCAAGGTGCTGAAAATCAAGATCTTTGAATAAGTTTGATAGTCTCACAAGTAATTGCGTATTATATATATAAAAAGCCCTATAAGTTGTATTGGTATTTAATTTTTCAATTCGATAGCCCTAACCAGCCACATTGATTTTGGTCTTTTTCTTCAACGCTCCCGCCTCGCAAAAAGAAGCCTTGCTCGACCACACCCTTAACTTTCCACCACTCTTACCACCTGCCACCAAAAGATGGCAGCCACGGCGGCAAGAATGGCCAGCTCGGGAAGATACCAGGAGACCCCGAAGCTGATCCCCGTACACGCAGCCCCTGCGAGAGCTGCCCATAGCGCACTGGGACTACGCATGACCCGCGACAGGCCGCCAGGCCAGCTCCAGTTCCATCCGCTCCCGCAAAGCGGCAAGGGCATCCAGCCCCCGCGCCAAGGTGCCGGTAGCCTCGCCACAATGCACACAGCACCGCCGCGCCGCCTCCCAGTCCGGATGGTTGGTATCTTCCCCGCAACTCCGACAATGAACAATGGTTTCCATACGTTCCTCCTTTTGGCTTGCAGTCTGGGGCATAGGGTAGGACATTAGGCGTCCTATGATAAAAAAAGTTTTGCCCTCCTTGGGCGGCCACAGCCGCCCGCCGCTGGAACGGATGCAGCGCCTTCACGACCTGCTGATGAACGAACGGCCGGTCAACTGCCAGCAGCTGGGTCGGGAATTCGAAGTTTCCTATAAAACGATCCAGCGGGATCTCGACTTCATGCGCGACCGGTTGAATCTGCCGATCGAATACGATGCCACGAAGTACACCTTCCGCTACACCGAACCGGTGGAGGCGTTCCCGCTGTTGCAAGTCAGTGAAGGCGAAATCCTGGCCCTTTTTGTGGCCCAGAAGGTGCTGGCGCAGTATCGCGGCACCCCATTTGAAAAAACGCTGGCCAGCGCTTTCCAGAAATTGACGGGCGCACTCAAAGAGGAGGTAAGTTTCAACCTTGGAGAATGGGGATCGGACTACTCCTTCCGCGTGACGGGGGCTTCAGCCGCCGACGTGGAGACTTTCCGGCTGCTGGCCAAAGCCATCGTCCAACGCCAAGAAATCCTTTTTTCCTACCGTTCCCTTCGGGCCGCCACCCCTGAGACACGGACTGTCCACCCCTACCATCTGGCCAATGTGGACAATGCCTGGTATCTGCTGGCCCACGACCCGCAACGGGGCCAACTCCGCACCTTCGCACTGGCCCGGATCCGCGGCCCCAAGACCACCGGCAAGACCTTTGACCGACCCCGGAACTTTTCGGCGGAAAAGGAGCTTAAGTCAGGCTTCGGTGTGTTTGGGGGATCGGGCAAGCACGCCGTGAAGATCCGTTTCGACGCGTTTGCCGCCCGTTTGGTGCGGGAGAGGGACTGGCACCCCAGCCAGAAAATCCGGGAACTGCGTGGAGGTGAAATTGAACTGGCGATGACCCTGGGAGCTCTGGAGGAAATCGAACGCTGGATTCTGAGCTGGGGTGAACACGCCAAAGTACTCGAACCGAAAATCCTATCAGAGTCACTTCGTCAACGCATCCAGAAGACCATTAAGCAGTACCGATAGTTATCACATAATTCTATATGTTGTATTAAAAATTAGTACTACCTATATGTTGTGTTAAAAACTCGTTCCCCTATTGAATCGAGCTGGTGGAAAAGAGTTTTCGACTCAATTCTGGCAGTTGGATTCTGCCCATAAGCCTTTGGCTTTTGGCGCTGGTCCCCCTGCGTGGAGGCGCTCAAAGCCCTTTACCGGGAGCCGTGGGTCAACAAGCAGTGACGGACGCCGCCGCCCAGCAGGAGCGGGAGCGCCAAAGACAAAAAATGGTCCAACCCCGCCAGGAGGAAAAAGAGTCGCTGACGATGAGCGAGGTGTCGGAGGATCTTGGCTCACTCCAGCTCATGCGAGAACGGCCTGAACTCCCCTATTTCCGCGTACGCGCCGACCAGACCTACAGCTGGCTTTCCAACGCCAACTATGCGCGATCCTCCTCCAACGTGGTGGCGGCGTTTCAGACGATTTCCTCGGTGGAGGCAGCCTGGGCTCCGACCTTTTCCACCATGCCGGGTTACGAGAAGTTTTTCCCGGAGGCGGGGGTTCGGGCCTCCTTTTTTAATTACTTTCAACAAGAAGAGCCTTCCAACACGGCACAATACAACCAACAGGGGCTTTATGATATCGGGTTGGTGCAGGATTTTGTTTTGGTCAACCTCTTCCTGCGGGGAAGCAAGCAGGTCACAGACGAATTAAGCGTGGGCCTGTCCTTTGACTACAACGGATATTTTTATCTGAACGACCCCAATCAACGTCAGTCGGCTTTTGACCCGTTCAATCCCACCGGTCCGACCAATTTTCTCAACGAGTATGCGTTGGCCTATACCTCAAGTTTCTTTCATCCGTTCACGGAACAACAGGCCGTGGCCCTCAACCTGCGGGCTTCCTACGTTTTCGCCGAATCGCCCGGGACCGCAACCACAGCCGCCCCCAACGAAAACTTTTTGAGCCGCACGGATAACAGCCTGACGGGCAGTTATTTTGTGAATCTTTCGGAACAAATCAGCCTCTCCAGCTTCGCGTCCTACCGGATCGCACTTTATACGGATGGATCGGATGCCCCGTCAGACTTTTACAGGCGCCTCGATCAACAATATACTTTGGGGGCCGGCCTTAATTTTCAACTCTCCCCTGAATTGTCCACCGGCCTGAACTTCAACTATTCCAAAAGTGACAGCACCAGCCGGATCGCCGAAACCGGTGATTTTGTGAACCTGACCGCCGGGGCGAACTGGTCCATGACCTACAAATTCTCGGACAAGGAATTCGTCGTGGCCACACCTTCGGATTGCATCGGTCCTTACGTGCGGACTGATTTGGGCTTTGCTTTCCCCAACAACCTCACCAGTTCGCAAAACCTGTCCGGGGCAATTTTGCCCGGGGTGAGAGGCGCCCTTTCCAATCCGTCCATTTCCATCAACCCAGGACTGCGCTTTGACGTTGCCCCGGGATACAATTTTAACGATTGGCTGGGTGCGGAATTTTCCGCGGGGATTCTTTACAACGGCTTGGATCACCTCAACGGATCGG
>RGTE01000075.1 GCA_010025475.1 Verrucomicrobiota bacterium | reverse complement strand
CAACACGATCTCGGCCAACCTGCTTGACGGCGGCGGCAACGGGGGACTGACCAAAACGGGCGCCGGCACCCTGGTGCTCAGCGGCGCCAACACCTACAAGGGCGCCACCACCGTCAGCGGGGGGACACTCACGGTAAACAATAACGGTTCCGACACTTTTTCCGATACCACGACGATCCAAATCGCCTCCGGGGCCGTGCTCAAACTTCCGAATGCCGCGACGGACATTGTGGGAACCCTGGTCCTTGGTGGGCAGACCTACACCAGCGGAGTTTTTGACGCTTCTAACTCCGGCGGTCTGATCGCCGGTGCAGGAAAAATCCAGGTGGGTGCGACCGTGGTGGCCGGCTATTCCACCTGGGCCAGTCAGAACGCTCCCACGGGAACGGCCACGGACGATTATGACAACGACGGGGTCGCCAATGGCCTGGAATATGTGTTGGGTGGAAGCAAAGACACTCAGGATGCCAACAAAAAGCCCCAGTGCTCCGTTTCGGGGGGGGTCATGACGTTCACATTTGTCAGAGATCAAGCCTCGATCGATGGGACCACCCAGGTGGCCATTGAAGTGGGCACCAACCTGGGGACGTGGCCCAGCGTTTATGCGGTGGGGACGGATACCGCCGGTTCTTCCGCTGGGGTGAGTGTGACGAAGGATTCCCCGGCAACCGGGAAAGACACCGTCTCCCTCAGCGTAAGTGGCTCGGACTCGAAGAAGTTTGCCCGTCTGCGCGTCATTACAAATTAGATGGGGTTTTCCTTTGTTTTGGCTTTCCGCAAGGGGTGTGGAGATACGGGGCTGCCGGCCCAGAAAAGCGCCGGGTCGTCGGCAACCGCTTTCACGTTAACCGAGCTTCTCGTTGTGGTCGTAATTCTGGGTCTTTTGTCGGCTCTTTTTCTGCCCTCCCTTCAGCAAGCCATCGCCCAGGCTCGTTTGGGCAAATGCACCGCGAATTTGAAGATCCTCGGCGCCGGATGTCTGGCCTTTGCAGCCGACAATAACGGTGGGTTGCCCCACGGCGATCAGGGACCGGATGGCACAAAACTTCCCTGGGTGGATGTGGCGGTGAACGGCGGAACGGATAAAAATATTTCCCAGGAACAGGCCCGCAGCCTTGCGTGTCCCTGCACGCCCTTTCCGGGACAAAACCAGTGGAAGCTCTACGGCGGATCCTTAGGTTACGGATATAATCCCAACCTGGGAACAGCCGAATACTACTTCACCAAGCAAATCAAAGACGGAAATTCCTACCCCAATGTCCGGTTGGCCGCGGTTGCCCGGCCTTCCCAGGTAATCCTGGCCGCCGACACCGGTGCCGATGCCAGCTACAGTGCACAGGAGATGTTCAGCATGTGGTCGCCGTACGGATGCATGCGGGTCCAAGGGGGAACTTGGCAACTTGCCTCCGGAAGAGTCAATCCCTCGCAAGCAGATCAGCCCCTGGAAACCAAATACCTCCAAGAGAAAGTGGGCGGCCCGGAGTATCGGGTACCTGCCTGGCCCATGACCAATGATTCCGGCAAGGTCCGTGCCGCACGCCACAACGGAAAGATCAATTGCCTTTTTGTCGACGGCCACGTGGAAACCCTCCGCCCCGAGCAGATTAAGGAAAAAAACATTTACTGGAGCTATTAGACCCATGCCGAAAAAAATAATTCGACCCTCATTCCTCTTGTATCCCCGGCGGCTTTCGTTGTGGGTGGCGGGGACTGCTTGGCTTGTGGGGATGAACCCGTCCCAGGCCAGCGAGGTGGCGGCGGAAAGTGGAAAGTGGGAACTCGTCTGGTCGGACGAATTTAATTCCGAAGGACTGCCCGATTCCCAGAAGTGGGACTACGAAACCGGCTTTGTCCGCAACCAGGAAAGCCAGTATTACACCCGGGCTCGGCGGGAAAACGCCCGCGTGGAGAAGGGGATGCTGGTCCTTGAGGCGCGCAAGGAAAGTTTTGTGCCTGAAAAAGGTCCCTCGGCGGAGTACACTTCCGCCAGCCTGACCACCCGGGGCAAAGCGGGGTGGAAATACGGTCGGATCGAAGTGCGTGCCCAACTACCCAAGGGAAAGGGCGTCTGGCCCGCCATTTGGATGCTGGGAACTTCCTATGGAAACGACCAGGACTGGCCGATGTGTGGCGAGATCGACATTCTCGAGTACGTGGGCAAGGAGCCAGATGCCATTTATGCCACGATCCATTACGGTGAATCGCGCGAAGGTCATAAGAAAGACATGGGACGTCACGTAACCTCATCGCCTTTCAAGGACTTCCATGTCTACTCCATCGAATGGAATTCCGAGAAAATTGACTATTTCTTCGATGGTTTCAAATACCACACCACCCGTTTGGACCAGGCGAGTGCGGGGGAAAAGAATCCATTCCGCCAGCCCTTTTACCTGATTCTCAATTTTGCCTTGGGCGGATCCTGGGGAGGGGAGATCGACGACTCGATCTTTCCCCAGCAGTACCTGATCGATTATGTCCGGGTGTATGAGGAAAAGCCCTTGGATGGCGGAATTTCACCGGACTCCGGAGCAGGCGCGGGAATCAAAAAATCATGATGAATGTGAAACTATCCTTCCTCGATCTTGCCGTGATGGCCGTTTACCTCGTGGTCATCGTGGTTTGGGGACTGCTCCACGCCAAAAGAAAAAGTGCGCGGGATTACTTTCTAGGGGGCAAAGGCATGTCCTGGCAGGTCGTCGGGCTTTCCATGTTTGCCACCGTGGTGTCGAGCTCGGCGCTGGTCGGCTGGGCAGGGGACGCCTACATGACCGGCATCTCCGTTTTTAACTACGGCATTTCTGCGGCGATCGTTCCCATCCTGTTCTTTCTCGCATTCTTCCTGCCTTTCTACCTGCGCAACCAAATTTACACCTTGCCGGAGTTTCTAGGGGGGCGTTTTGACGGGCGCAGCCGGCTGTTTCTTTCCGTGCTGACGGTGATTGGCTACATGTTTGCGGATTTGGCCGTCACCTTATATGCCGGGGCGCTAATGCTTCACATGGTCTTTCCCCAGGTCAGCATTCCGATGCTGGTGATCGGACTCGCGGTGCTGGGCGCTTCCTACACCCTGATCGGGGGGTTGTCCGCGGTGATGCGGGTGGAATTGGTCCAAGCCTTTGTGCTCATGGGCGGATCCGCCATTCTGACGTGGACGGCCTTTGACCGGGCGGGGGGTTGGGCGGCCGTGATGAATGCCGCTCCTGCCGGGCATTTAAGCCTGATCCGGCCCCTCAATGACCCTTCCGTGCCCTGGCCGACCCTTCTCCTCAGTCTCCCGCTTCTTGGATTTTATTTCTGGGGTCTGAGTCAAACCATGGTCCAGCGCACCCTGAGTGCCCGCGATGTCAACCACGGCCGCTGGGGCAACCTTTTGGCGGCGGGACTCAATTTCGTGATCTTTTTCCTCATGGTTTTGCCCGGGGTGGCCGGGCGGGTCCTCTATCCAAACCTGCAGAAGGGGGACGAGGTATATCCCAAATTGGTTTTTGAAATGCTTCCGCCCGGTCTGCTGGGACTGGTACTCATTGGCTTCATTGCGGCGATGACCTCAGTCCTGACCTCGGTGCTGAATTCGGCCCAGACGCTCGTCACCATGGATTTGATCAAAAAAGCGCGGCCGGATCTGACCGAAAAACAGCAGGTCTTTGCCGGTAGCGTGGCCGGGATCGTCATCATCACCGTGGCCGCCCTCTGGGCACCCCATATCCGTGAATTTGACTCGATCGTGAAATATTTTCAGCAGCTCATGTCCTATCTGTGTCCGCCGGTGGTGGCGGTTTTCCTCTGCGGACTTTTCTGGAAGCGGGCCACCGCCACCGGGGCCTTCGTCGGTCTGATGGCGGGGTTTCTACTGGCGGTCTCCCTTATGCTGGGCATCAAGCACACCCCCTTGGGCGGGTGGAATTTTCTCTATGTGGCCCCGTTGATTTTTCTCGTTTCGGCGGCGATCATAGTTGGAGTCAGTCTCCTGACTGATCCCCCCGGGGAATCCGCGGTGCGGCGGTTTGTCTGGAATTCATCCTTTTACCGGGAGGAAACCGCGGAACTTGCGACGGTCCCCTGGTATCAAAACTTCCGGATTCTTTCTCTTCTGCTGCTCGCGGGCACCGGTCTTTTTGTGTTCCTCTGGCGATAGGATCCTGCCATGCCCCCGGTCAAAACCATCCGCCCCCAGTCCTCCGCCGCCAAGGCGCGACCGGTCAGGGCCAAGTCCACCCCGCCGCAGTTGCCGCACGGTTACTTCCAGGAGGAGGGCAAGGAGTTTGTGGTCACCAATCCGCAGACCCCACGTCCCTTTGATAATTTTCTCTGGAATGATGCGATCTTTGCCAACGTCCAGCAGACCGGGGTCGGTTACTGTGACTATCAAATCAACGGCACTGAGGCCGTGCAACTCCTGACCGGCGTGGGCCGGATCTGTGACTTTGACGTTTTTGGCCGGGATCACCTGATGAGCCGGCTGTTTTACCTGCGGGATCGGGATACGGGGGAGTTCTGGAATGTGAACGGCGAGCCAGTGTGGGAAAAGATGGAGTTCTTCGAATGTCGTCACGGCCTAGGCTACACCATCCTCACCACCCAGACCCGGGGCATCCGAGCGCAACTTCGCATCTTTATTCCTCCCGGCGATGATCCGGTCGAGCTGTGGACCCTGACGCTTTCCAATCCCGGGCGCAAGCTACGGCGCCTTTCGGTTTTTTGCTACAACCAGATTCAGTTCAAATTCAAGTGGGGCTTCGACAGCTACGGGGACATGATCTTCCGCTCCTCTTTATTTTCCAAAAAGGACAACGCGGTGGTGGCCACGAAGCATCCCCACCGACGCCCCCATGACCACCTGACCGCTTTTCTAACCGCGGACCTGCCCATGGTGGCCTTTGACGGAACCCGGGATGCCTTCGTCGGGCTCTACCAAACCCTGCAAAAACCCGAAGCCCTGTTGCGGGGATACTGCTCCAACACGCCCGGCTCGGCCGATGCCACCATCGCCGCCGCCCAATTCAATCTGGAGCTTGGGGGAGGGGAGGCGCGGGAGTGCAACCTCATCCTCGGGGCGACAGATTCGGAAACAAAGATCGGGCCCATCCGCAAGAAGTACCTCGGGCGTTTCGAGCTGGAATTCGAGAAACTGAAAGAGGCCAAGGCACAGATGGTCCAGCGCAATCATGTGCACACCCCGGATCCTCATTTCGACCGGATGGTCAACATCTGGATTAAACAGGCAACTTCGTTCGGGGCCGATTGGTGTCGCTGGGGC
>RGTE01000074.1 GCA_010025475.1 Verrucomicrobiota bacterium | reverse complement strand
CATCTTTGCAGGTAACGCGGGTGGAACCAACAGTGCGACCCTGACGTTAACAATCTCCAACCCGCCCACCGGACCGACGTTCAGCAGCCTCTTTGGCGGGGTGAATCCTACGAACATGGGTTCGGATGGGCTTTCCTACCTCATGAAATATGCGCTCGGGGGAACGAACACCAATGACAAGGTGACCTTGCCGACGGTGTCCCAGGGCGGAACCACGCTGACGATGACGGCCATTGTGCGTACGAACGACACCAACCTGACGATTCTCGGTCAGTACGTGGCGGATTTGTCTTCGACCTGGTCCAACCTGCCCTCGAATCCGGCGGGGGTGGCCTCGACCAACACGAGCAATGTGCCGGCCGGATGTCAGCGGCGCGATTTCACGGTGAACGGGGGGACGAACGCGAAGCAGTTTTTAAGGCTGAAAGTCACGCAGTAGTCGGCCGCGGAAATTTAGGATTAGGTAGGGCGGCGTGTCCCTACGCCGTCTCGCGCAAGCTTAATTGATTTGTAATTCAACGGGGCGACCACGGGACTAGTCGCCCTACCGCAGCGTTGATCTTACCTGTGTTTCGGGCAGGTGCCGCCCTCGTTCCAGACGCTTTCCAAGGTGATGGTTTTGGGGGTTTCGGGGATCCCGCGGCGGTTCTGGTTGATCTGTTCGGCCAGCAGTTCCACGGCGGCGGCACCCACTTTTTCCGGCTGCTGGTTCAGGCCGGTGATTTCGCCTTTTTCCGGGATCCAGTTGAGGTGAAGAAAGGAAACATCTTCCGGCACCCGCCAGCCGTTCTGGCGGAGCCAGGTGAGAACGGGGCCATGGTTGGCCAGCACCACGTCCGGTTTTTCCCGTTTCATCCAGGCGACCACGGTGGCTTCCTTGAAGTCGTCGGTAAGGTGGGGTTCGATTTTTGGCAAGTCGGGGTGGGTGGCCTGCCAGGAAAGCAGGCCAGCCAGCCAGAGGTGCTCCACCTTGGCGTCGACGAAGCGGGGCATGGTCAGTCCCATGCGGCGATGACCGCGGAGCCGGGCTTCTTCCAGGGCCTGGAGGATGGTGTGGAACTGGTTATTGGTGACGTGATCGCATGCAACCTCGTTGAAGGTGTGCCCCAGGGCGACGAGGGAGAAGCGATCCCACTGGAGGCCAAGTTTCATTCCGAACGAGGGAAGGGGGCAGAGGATGACCCCACGGATCCCGCGGTTGAAGAGCATCTGGGAGATTTTTTCGCCCGAGTTCTCGAAATCCCCCAGCCAGTGGACCTCCAGGCCGTATCCGAGTTCCGAAGCGCGTTCGCGGATCCCCCGGTAATAGCGCGGGAAGGAGAGATTATCCTTCCAGCCCTCCCGGGTGGGGAAGGCGGTGACAAAAGCGAGGTTGCAGACGAACTTGGTTTTTCGGGCGGCCCGGAGGTTGGCCATCAAGGCGCTGACCATCGGATGCGGGGTGTAGCCCATTTCCGCCGCCACTTTTTGGACCTGGCGGCGCATGGAGGCGGAGATGCGGGGATTCTCGCGCAGGGCCAGGGAAACGGTGACTTTCGATACCCGGCAACGCTTGGCGATGTCCTCCAGGGTGATCCTCATGCCATGGGAATGTGAACAGGTTTTGACGCCGTCAGCAATGCGTGGGTGGGCAGGATATGGGATGAGGATTAAGATGAAAGAGGGGTAGTCCGTCCTGCCTCATGGGTTGAATCCAAACTTTGTGTGGGGCGGGCTTGGGGTAGGTTGGGAGAACGTGAAGCTTGCCCTGATCGTTGGGATGGGAGCCGGGTTGGCTTTGCCCCTTGTGGCCAAGGAAAACCAACCGGAGTCGTGGACGAAATTCATCTCCGCCCAGGATCGATCCCTGCCGGAAATCCTGACGGACTACTCCTTCGCCGGATATGAGCATGGGGAAAAGGCGATCCCGGATGTGACGGGGCCGATTTTCAAAGTGACCGATTATGGGGCGTTACCGGATGACGGAAGATCCGACGAGGAGGCGATTCGGAGGGCGATCGCAGCCGCGGAGCAGGCGGGGGGGGGCGTGGTGCTTTTTCCTCCGGGAAAGTTTCTGGTTTGGACGGACCGGAAAAAGGTGGAGCCGATCCGGATCACCAAATCGGGAGTGGTCTTACGGGGGGCAGGCTGCGGGAAGGGGGGCACGATCCTACGGATCGTCCATTCCGGTTACGGGACCGGGCCGTATCCGGTGAAAGATACCGATTTCAAGGCCGTTCCTTATGCGTTCGTCTTTGGGCCCCAAGAGGAGACGGCTGAAAAGGCCAAGGGCGTCGCGGTGCGAGGGCCTCAAGGTGGGGGACTGGATTTCCCTCCGGGCGGCCACCCCCAAACTGGACGCGGAGTTGATGGTGGGTCTCAAGCCGGATCCGACCTGGACACGGATCATGGAAACCGGGGTCAGTATCAGCGAGCTGCACCAGGTGGCCGGGGTGCGGGAGGGGAAACTGATCCTGAAAGACCCGGTATTGGTGAACCTGGGTGGGGATTTTGGGGCCAAGATCACGCCAGTCCAGCAGGTGGAAAACACGGGGATGGAGGACATCACCCTCCAGGGAGGCTGGCGGCAGGTTTTCGTGCATCACCGGTCGGCCCTGGATGATGAGGGATGGGACGGGGTGTTGTTCAAGAACGTGGCCAACGGCTGGGTTCGGAGATGCGGTTTCCTCAACATGAATTCGGGGGTGTACCTGAGGGATTCGGCCTGTTGTTCGCTGCTGCAGAACCGGTTTGCAGGAACGAGAGGCCACTATGACTTTTCGGTGCGGGCCAACAGCACATTCAATCTGATGGGTTTGACGGAGGAATCAACGGGTCCCCAGCACAGTTGCTCCACAGGCAACCGGTCGGCCGGCTCGGTGGTCTGGCGCTGGAAGTTAACCCGGGAGTCCTCGGTGGACTCTCATGGGAACGGACCCTATGCGACCCTGATCGACCGGGTGGATGGGGGAACGATGACCAGGAGCGGGGGACCGGCGCCCTCCTTCCCCAACCACCTGCGGTGGATGGTTTTTTGGAATTTTTCCTACGATGCGGACGACCGTCAGCCGATCAACCTTTGGAACCATGTAAAAGGAGAGGAGGCGAAGATCGTCCGACCGCTCTTCGTGGGGCTGCACGGCAAACCCGTGACCCTGAAAGAGGACACATTGGCGGGAAATGAATCTCCGGGGAGGGCGGTCGAGCCGGAATCCCTGTATGAGGCGCAGCTGGCCTTGCGGTTGGGTCAGTTGCCCGATTGGGTGGAGGCGACAAAGAAAGAGTGGGAGAGAGTCCGGGGAGCGGAGTTGCCGCCCCACGGTTTGGCCGACATTCCGAAGCAGGACTTGTGGAAGGAGGAATTTGAGTTGGGGGATTTGGTGAAGGACTGGAAGTCGCTGATGGAAAAGCAGGAGTTGGGCTGGGATGTGCCGGTGGAGTTGGCGAACCCGGTGCCGTCCGTGAAATGGAGGAAGGACTATGTGTTGATGCGGACACTGCTCCAGACGGTGGCCACCCATGCCAACCCGGTTCCTTCCAGGAATCCGGAGCGGTTGCCGATGAAGGTTGTTTTTGAGGAGGGAAAATCGGAACTGGTAATTCGGATGGCGGTTCAGGCCGATGCGCAGTCGGAGAAAAAGACGATGGAAAACCTAAAGGTGGCGCAAACGCTGGCGCCGATCCTGGGGACAGAGTTGGTAGAGGAGGCGGGAATTCTTAAGCTGACGCTGAAGAAGGGGGATTAAGATTGGGATTCGAATCAGGTAGGGATGACCGTCCTGAAAGGCCGGGGGACATGAATGAGTATTAAGAATAGGCAGGGCAGGGCTTAAGCTGACGGCAGGATAGAGTGGCGAATCGTCCAGACTTCACCCTTTTGATTCGTTAGCGACCATTGGCCTGCCTGGGTTTCGGTGGGCTCCCAGCGTCCCAGAGCGGTGGAAAGTGGGGCGACGGCGTGGAGGGCGGCGAGCCATCCCTCGCCCGAAAGGGAACCGGTTTCCAGAAAGAGGACAACGCTGTTGGAAGCGCAGAGGTGGGTGCGTGCCTGCTGTCCGCTGATGGTTCGACGGGCTCCGGCATTGGCGAAGCCGTGCAGGGATTGAAGGACCACTTGATGAGTGGAGTTTTTCCAGGAGAGGTTGGGAAACGAGGACTTCTCCTTCAGGTCCTCGGCATCCTTCGAGGAAAGGCTCTGACCTCCAAGGAGCAGTCGGCACGGCTGGCGAATTTTGTAGCGATGGAGAAGCAGTTGCCACGAACCTTTCCACCAGAGACGGGTTTCAAGCTCTGCGGCCTCTCCCAAGGGGTAGGAACAGGCGAGGTGGTCGGATTCCACGGCCAGCGCCTTGGTCTCCTGGCGACCGTGCAGGTTTCCATCTTCCGTCCGGGCCGTGAGGGACGAGTCGAGAGGGTAGGCGCCGCCGGGAGTTTGGACCTCGAAGCCCACCCCGGTGCGGTAGGAAAGCTTCCCCCACTTGTAGGCGCCGAAGTCGGTGTTCGATTTGGAGATGGCCGAGCCGGCATTGATCAGCTCGATTTCCCCTCCCACGCTCCGAATGAATAACCCGGCGGAAGGCAGGGCGGTGGAGAAGTCGGATGCCTCGCAGGGCAATGGTGGGTCGGACTCCTGCCAAAAGGGATCGGCGGGAGGGATCAGGAGGGCGACGAGACCTTTGGCGGCCCAATAAGGGGAGCCACCGCAGGAGTAGCGCTCGGTCAGGGCTGGAAACTCATCGGTCCAGCCAAGGCTGAGGAGTCCCTGGGACTGCCGGATGGGATGTTCCCAAAAGAACTGGAGATTTTTGGAGCAGATCCGGCGGCCCATCCCCGGCGGGAGAGGGGAGCAGCCGCAAAGTTGGGCCAGCGAGACGGGAGCAACGGCGTTGAAG
Source organism: Verrucomicrobiota bacterium (assembly GCA_010025475.1). GTDB lineage: Bacteria > Verrucomicrobiota > Verrucomicrobiia > Methylacidiphilales > Verrucolacustridaceae > Verrucolacustris. Next base: position 498 of record RGTE01000074.1, on the reverse strand, counting down.
CGGTACGTGAGGGAACGGCCGAACGGGACATTTTCCCCCGTGGCGGCAAACAAGCGGGCGTAGTCCGGCAGGAATTTCCGGGTGAAATCCTGCCAGCGGCGGACACGGGCGGGATCGTTTTTCCCGAAAAGCTTCCCCCACCAGAGGCCGTAGTAGTGGAAGGCGTAGGCGTTGTAGTAGTCGACCGTCTGGTTGGAGCCGTCGCGGAACCAACCGTTGCCGAGGGCCATGCCCTCCAGTTCGTCCAACCAGTTTCGGATCTGCCCGGCATCTTCCAATTTTCCAAAGCCCTCCTTTTCCAAAAAGGAGAGGGTCAAGACTCCGAAAAAAAGATGGTTGTTGGGATGGAGCTTGGTCCCGCGGATGGAAGCGAACCAGCGCCCGATCTGTTCCTTTTCGTTTTTGGAAAGAGGTTCCCAAAGATGTTCACGGGCGATTTCAAGGGCAAGGACCAGGGCGGCCATTTCCACGGAGTGCTGGTGATGATCCTGGGTGGGG
>RGTE01000073.1 GCA_010025475.1 Verrucomicrobiota bacterium | reverse complement strand
ACAAGATAGATGTCGGTGGACGGGTGGCGCAGATAGTGCCACTGCCCAAACGTGTCTATATTGACGTCACTGGAGTACGTCGTCTCAAAGTCGACGGCGTACATTTACGGGACTATGATTCTTGAGGGTTCCTCCGGGGGATTCTCGACCTCGTGGGTGACGATCTCGAGCAGGTTGGCGACCTTCGGATAAATTCTCTGTGCCGCCGCCAGCTCAAGGTCCGTTGCCCCAAATCGGTCCAAATGAATCTCAAACCGAAGTTTGTCATTTTTCGTGTCCTCGACGGCACGGATTCTCACATCAACGCTCATAGGCTGTTTCCTTTCGTTTTGTGCCAGGATCCGATGACCTCGATTGGCTCCTTGATGGGAGGGAAGTCGTAGCGGATCTGGTCTTCCAATTCCTTGATCCTTTGTTTCAGCCCGAAGTTCTCCGCTTCCAGGGTCTCGATGGACTTCTCCACTCGGGCCAAACGGATATCTTCGGTGGTGGGTATGGGTTGGCCGGTCATCGCTCTTTCCTCCACTTATCAAAGAGCCAGGCCCCAAAGCAGGCGACAAACACGATCAGCATCGTCGTTGCTACGATTCCTGCCGCAAAAAACACGTATTTAATGGCTTCGATCATTTTTTCCTCCCGCGCTTCTTGCCTACGAATACATCCTCCGACTTGCGGAAAGGCCAAATGTTGGTCGGCAATTTCAAGGTTTTCGGCAATGTGTACGATACGTAGGTAGTCTTTCCTGAATTCGTCGTGTACGCTGTCGTGTGGTATTCGGACCGGTGTCTTAGCCATACGTATGCGTAATGACCGATCCATCCCACTATCAGACCGATAACAAAGGTTTGCATCTGTCGTCCTCCTTGAGTTCTTGGTTAAGCCTTTCCTTCAGGTTCCGGTTTTCCTTCCTGAGATCGGCGTTTTGCTGCTCAAGCTCCGAAAGCATGGAAAGGTGCTCCTGGGTGATTCCCATAAGTCCCTCAACCACGCCGTTGCTCTCGACAACCTGTTTTTGGCACCTCTCCACGACTTCAGTTAACCCGTGGTAAAAATCCCTAAGACGGATTAATTCTCTTTCGCTCACAGAAGGTCCTCCTTGACCATCCACGACATGACCCGGTCGACTGTTTCCTCTTTGCAGGAAAAAATCATAGTAACGACGGATCCAGTCGTCGGGTCCGTTGAGAACGTCAGGTGAGGGAACCATCTTGTCGCTAGCCATACGAAGAGCCTCATCCTCAACCCCTCGAACATTTTTTGCCTTCCTTCTCCTCCGCGATCACATCCTCGATGGCGCGCACAATGGCGTAGCCAAAGAGCTTGTGTTTGTCGGATTTGATGAGATCGCGCCCGATATCGGCGACCTTTGCAAATGTCTTGTCGTCGGTTTGAAACCTCACCTCGCACATGTCGATTTCCTTGCTCCCCAAAAACTGAATTACCCCAAGCTCGTCCTGGTTTACCCGCTTGGCGTACTGGGCAAGCTCTTTGTCCATGTCCACCCTGACTCCAACTTTCGGTCTTTTAGTATTTTGTTTTTTGTTCTTCATTGAACTTTTCCTTTCTTGGTTTTGAAGAGCAAGAACGCGGCTCTCACCATCCCGCGTTCCAGATGATCCACGGCATCCTCGTTGTTGGCGTCCTTGGCAGGTCGGTTTCCGTCGAGCTGCATCATCGCCTGGCAGATGTGGTTGATGCATCTGTCGGCGTTGTATCTGCGGCTGTCGGTGTGAAACCACTGGCCAAACGCGCTTTTGTCGCTTCCCCTGGACATGATCCGGTGGATCACGCCCCAGGCCATGTCCGCGACTTCCGTCACGGACGGGCAGTAAAGTTCCGCACCTGTTTCAAAGGCCGAGGAGGCGCTGTCGGGTTGGGTGGCCGTTGCAGGATCTCCCTGCACACCATGGGTGGGAACTTCCGTCATGTTATTTGACCAGGCCGCGCACGAATTCGATGAACTCGGGCGTATGGCGTGAGGCCAATTTCACCGTGGGTACATACCAACTCGCGGCACTGTTGGTGCGAAGGCTGGAGGTCAGCTCGTAGGCCGCAGTGTCGATCCCCTCACGAAGCACAAACTGTGAATCCGTGAAAAGCTTTCGACCCGTGGCCTTGTAAGCCGACTTGGTGAGAAGCCATTGGGCTAACGCATAGTGGTCCCCCGCAAACTCAAACGGGAAGAGCGGATGAGCCTTCGCCGGGGACTTAACCAGCACGATGCAGGTCATCGCCTCGGAGTAGGTGTCCGTGCCTTCCTCAACGTCCGGGTCGCCGGCCAAGGCTCCACCAGCCGCCCGCACATCGCGGATGGAGGTGAAGTTCTTGGGCATCTCTCCGGACCCGTAGGGGACATCCTGGAGGTAGAACTTGGCGATCCGTGTGACCGTGATCGTCGCCGGCTTTTTACCATCCCCCAGGAGGATCTCCCGGTTGTAGACGAAGGAGCCAGGAGGGAACTGGTTGGACAGCTCCCCGGTCTTGTTGACGAGGTTTATCTTCGGGATCGTGAGGTCCCGACGGCTGAACTCGCCTTGGATCTGGCCGTCGACCGATCCCTGGATAGCCAGGCTGGTCGAGGCGGTTTCTGTGACAGCCAGCTCCGTGGATTCCGCGGCCTCTTCAACAGGCTCTACGGCACGTGGCTGGGGTTTAATGGCGGGTTTAGCCGCCGGTTTCGCGAATGATGTTTTCACTGTTTTTTATTTTCCTTTGTTCGTTGTAGATATCGGATCTCGTCTCCGCCTTGCAGGATTCCCGCATCGGTGAGGCGATCTTCGATCTCCTGTTTGAGCTTCTCCTTGGAACCTCGCGGTGCCTTGTCGGAGTAGGCTTTCAGAAGCAGTCATGCGGTCCTTGACCAGTTCCCATGTGATTTGCGGGTCGGTGACAGTCCTGCGTCCCGCACGCGACTTGACCTCGAAGCCGGGGATTTCCTCTCCCGTTTCAAGGACGTGCCGCAAGTTGTCTTTGCGAACCTTGTCGCACCAAGGCTCAAGGATTCTTCGTAAAATTTCCGCCTTCCCGCGAAGCTCCGGGGTCGCCAGTTGCTCGGGGTTGTAGATGTCCAAAAGTTCCTTGTCGGGGGCCAGCTCGACGAACTTGCTGGAGATGACGAGGGCCTTTTTATGGAGAGCGACGCAGGTAGCTTTAGCCCCGCAGTATAGGCAGGTGAATTCGCTGGGCTTGAGGTCTTCTGGTTTGTGGTCTTTGGCTCTGGCGATAACGGTCATCACCCGTAGCTTCATCCGCTCAAGGTCGGCCTTTCGGTAGAAATGGGCCCGGCTGACGGAGTCCAGCCTTGGCTGGGCAAAGACGACCTCCACGTAATCGACCGACGGCCATTTCTCAAACACTCCGATGGCATAGGCCCATCCCTGGAGATTGGTCTCGGCGTCCTCGACAGGGTTCCAGCCAAACTTGGCGTCACCTATCTTGGCGTGGGTTTCGTTGACCAGAACAAGATCTGCCGTCCCAAAAGTCAGACCCATAATGCCTAGCTTGAGCTCCTGGTGCACCTCGGCTTTGGAGCTTTCCTGTTCAAGCTCTTCCTTCATCGACATAAACAGGTCGCTCACCAGGCTCACGCAGCGGGTTTGCTCTTCGTTAAGACCCTTAAGGTCTCCAGTTTCCAGGGCGTGGTGCATCATCGTGCCCTCCGCCGCCTGGACAGACTGCTCCCCGTCCTCGGGCTTCCACCCAGGACAGGCTTCCCGGTACATTAACTGGGAAGGGGAGAACTCGTGGTGTGCGCCCATTAACTTGCGTGCTCGTCCCGGATGTCTTCGTATTCGTCAACGGCCCCCTGGAGTTCGTCCTCCCACTTGGGGATATCACGCCCCTTGATGCCTTCGAAGTACTGGACTCCCAGGACGTAGAATTTGTTGGCCAGGAGCTGAAGTTGCTCTGTCAGTTTTTCGTTTTTTGTCATCATATAGTCTCGATGTCTCCGTCATTTAGGGTTTCGATGTTTTTCAGTTTCGCTCTGACTTTCTTCATCACCTGCTCCTCAATGGAATCGGCGGCGAAAATGATTCTTTGAACTGCCTTGGATTTGGCTCCGGCCCGATGGATCCGACCCAGGGCCTGCTTGAGGTCGATGGCGGAATAGGTCGGGCAGATGAGGGAACTGCGGGGACGGATTCCGTTTTCGTCGTGGAGGGAAATACCCACGCCACCGCTTTGGATTTGGCAGAGCATCACGTTGGTCTTGTCGCTTTGGAAATCCGAAATCATCTGCTCTCGCTCATCAGTTGTTTGATTTCCCCAGATCACAGAAGATGACTTAAAGTTTGACAGCAACGAGTCAAGAGAATTCCTGAAATTGCAGAAAATAACTACTGACCTACCCTCGTCCAAAAGTGAGTTGGCGAGGTCTTGCAAAATCGGCACGCGCAGAAGTTCGGATTCTTGCCGTGCCCGAAGAATTTCGGTCATCGGGTGTGGCTTGTCGGACGCTTTGCTTGCCGCCAGCTCCTCCAGCCTCCGTTCAAGGTCGTCGTAAAGGCCCTGGACGTCACCGCAATCATAGGCTTCGGCAAATACTTCGTTGTCCGGAAACTTGTCCCCCAAGTCGTCGATCTTGATTCGGCTGGATTTGGGGGCCATAGCCTGGTGGATCACGGCGAGCTTCTTCTTTCCGCCAAAGTATGACATGGCGCCCCAAGGGGCTTTCTTTACCCCGTTCTTGACGCACCAAGGCCAAAAATCAGCGTACTTGTGGAGGCCAAGGACATACCCCGTCGCCTTCATATCCAGAGGATTGGACGCAAAGGTGGCTGAAAGCATAAGGGTGTAGTAGGGACGGGAGGCAATCAGCATCTTGCCATTGAGAGAATTAGGTCCCTTGCATTTGTGGACTTCGTCCCAAATGAAGAGTTGGTCGTAAACAATCGGAGACGACCACACCCAGGCGCCTCCCACAAAGTCCCCGTAAGGCGTGGAGCCAGCCCGAAGTTTTTCGTAATTGAGGATAAAGGTCGGTTCGATTTCGGCCTCCTTGCACCAGTTTTTCCAGGCCGGAATGACGGCTTTGGGGCAGATGATAGCGACTGGCTTCCCCAGTTGCTTGGCGACCCATACGGCCTTGGCAGTTTTCCCGGTGCCCGTGTCGCTCCAATCGGCTGCGACATGGTGCTCCCGCAGGCTCGCTAAAAGAGCCTCCGCCGAATCCTTCTGCCAGTCATACAGTTCCATCTATTCTGTTTTTCTCCCGTATTCCAAAAGTAATAAAGCGTCCGATATTGCCAAAGTCACGTCAAGATCTGGGTAAAGGTTCTGAGCCTTTGCCTTTAACTTGTTCTTCCATTTGGTCTTGTTTCCGTCGGAGGTCCCAAGACTTAAGAAGCTTTGCCATTTTTGCGGTCGGACTAGAACGATCCTGGCCGAAAGGCAGGTCAG
>RGTE01000072.1 GCA_010025475.1 Verrucomicrobiota bacterium | reverse complement strand
ATGCCGACCATCTGCTGGAGGCGATCGTCGCTTTGCATGCGCGAGGTGATCGTCTTGCAGGCGTGGAGCACGGTGCCGTGATCCCGCCCGCCGAACGATTCGCCGATCTCCTGCAGGCTCTTGCCGGTCATCTTCCGGCTGAGATACATGGCCACCATGCGCGGCAGGGCGATGTGGGCCGGGCGGCGCTTGCTGGTCATGTCGGCCACCCGGAGGTCGAAACCTTCGGCGACGCGACGTTGGATCAGCTCAATGGTGACGATGGGCTTGGTTTCCTGCTGGATGAAATCCTTGAGGAGTTCCTCCACCTGGGCCGGCGTGATGTGCCGGTCGTGCAGAGCGGCCCAGGCGGCCACACGGTTGAGGGCACCTTCCAGGCGACGGACGTTGGTCTTTACGCGCTCGGCGATAAAGTGCAGGACGGACTCGCCCAGACGCACCTGCATGGATGCGGTTTTCTTCCGCAGAATGGCCATGCGGGTCTCCATGTCGGGAGACTGCAACTCGGCGCTCAGACCCCACTCAAAACGGGAAACGAGGCGCTTCTGCAGGTTGGCGACCTCCCCGGGAGGGCTGTCGCTGGAAAGGACGATCTGGCGATTGCCGTCGAACAGCGCGTTGAAGGTGTGGAAGAACTCCTCCTGGGAGCGGTCCTTGCCGGCAAAGAATTGGACATCGTCGATCAGCAGCGCATCGGCCTGCCGAAAGCGACGACGGAACTTCACCAGTTCCCCATGCTGGATGGCCGAGATGAACTCGTTGGTGAACTGCTCCGAAGTGACATAAACGATCTTGGCCCCCTTCTTCTTGTGCATGATGCGGTGGCCGATCGCATGCAGAAGGTGGGTTTTGCCCAACCCGACGGAGCCGTGGATAAAGAGGGGGTTGTAGGTCCGGGCGGGGGCGTCGGCCACGGCCTGAGCGGCGGCATGGGCAAACTGGCTGTTCACTCCGGCCACAAACGACTCAAAGGTATAACGGCTGACCAGTTCCCCCGAAAAAGGCTTGGACTTTTCTTTCCCTTCGGCCTGAAGCAGCTGGTCTTCGGCGGTGGGCATGGGGCGATCCTTGGAGCCCACGATTTCAAAGCTGATTTTGACCTCCCGACCCATGGCCAAAGTGGCACACTCGCGGAGCTGGTTCAGGTAGTTCTCCTCGATCCAGTACTGGTAAATGGCGTTTTCGACCCCGAGGACGAGGCGGCCCGAGTCATAGCTCAGGGGGAGGATGGATGAGAACCAGCGGTTCAGGGCGTCGGGGGATATGACCTTCTCAAGCTCGCGGCATACCTTGACCCATACTTCCGGGGGATTGTTCATGCTTTGTACGTCTCCATAATTTTTTTTCGAGGGGGAGGTGCATAATTCTCATCCGCCAAAAATTCGGCAAGAGGAATTTTACTTTTTCATGAAATTTTTTTTTGGGTCGGCGCTTGACAAACATTTTCGGCATAAAAAACCCGTTTTTCCCTCTGAAAATGGGAAAACAAAATGTTTGCGCGTGCCTGCCGCGTCCGCGGGGCTAGAAAAAAATTATGCCTGCGGCGCCCGTGATCGTTTGGTTCCGGCGCGATCTCCGCGTTTCTGACCACACGGCGTTGCATCACGCGGCCGCCTCCGGTGCGCCCGTGATTCCGGTTTTTGTCTTCGATCCTGCGATTTTGGGTGCCAAAGACACCGGTTCCCGGCGGACCGCATTCCTCTTGGAGTGCCTGCGGAGTCTTGAGGCCAACCTTACTCACCTTGGAGGCACACTTGTGCTCCGAAAGGGACATCCCGAACAGGAGTTGCGCTCTTTGGCCAACGAAACGGGAGCAAAAAAAATATTCTACAACAAGGATGTGGAACCGTATTCACGCAAACGTGATGAAAAGGTCGTGAAGATGGCCAAAGAGGAAGGCCTGGAAATTCAGGCCTGGGATGATCTGATGATTTACCCGCCTGGAAAGGTCCAGCGGGCCGCCGGCGGACCGTACACGGTTTTCACCCCCTTCTCGCGGGCGGCCTTGGCGATCCCCCCCCACGATCCTTTGCCAAAACCATCCAAATTAAACGGCGTGAACAAGGCAAAAGGCATCCCTCTTCCCAATCTCAAACAACTGGACCTCGAGCCTTGTGACATCCCCCTGCCTCCGGCCGGGGAGAAGGTGGCGCAACAGCTCCTGAAAGACTTCGCCGCCAAAAATCTGCGCCGTTATGACTCGGTCCGCAACTTTCCCCAGGCCGACGCCACCTCCCGCCTCTCCCCTCACCTTCGCTTTGGCACAATCTCTGTCCGCACCGTCATGGCTGCCGCTCGCCGCGCCCGCGCGGAGGATCCCGGGGCGAGGAAGCAGATCGACGTTTTCATTTCCGAGCTGATCTGGCGGGATTTTTACAAACAGATCCTCTGGGAATTTCCCCATGTGGCCGAGGGTTCCTTCCGCAAAGAGTACGACGCGATCGAATGGGAAAACCGGAAAGACCTCTTTCAGGCCTGGTGCGAGGGCCGGACGGGCTTTCCGATCGTCGATGCCGCCATGCGGCAACTCAACCAGACCGGCTGGATGCACAACCGCCTTCGGATGATTGTGGCGTCCTTCCTCACCAAGGACCTTCTCATATCCTGGCAGTGGGGTGAACGCTACTTCATGCAGAAGCTTTTTGACGGGGATCTCGCCGCCAACAACGGGGGCTGGCAGTGGGCCGCCGGGACCGGTACCGATGCCCAGCCTTACTTTCGGATCTTTAACCCGACCAGCCAGGCGGAAAAGTTCGACCCCGACGGCAAATTCATCGCCCAATACGTTCCCGAGGTGGATTCATTGAAGTACCCCGCCCCGATCGTGGATCATGCGCGCCAGCGCGTCCGCGCGCTGGAAATGTACAAGAAAGCCCGAGCCTAGAAGCCCCAATCCCGCGACTTTTCGTTTACATTTAGGTTTACGATTACGGGAACCGGCCAGCCGGAACGCGCTTAAACTTAATCGTAAACGTAAACGAGCCGTTTTTTGGCCGAATCTTGTGAGTCCTTGCGTTGTTACAGCGTCTGGAGGAACCGAACCAGCTGCTCGCGGTTCGGGCTGTTGGCATGGCGGACGTAGAAGCCCGACGCCGACACCGCCAACTGCAGGGAGTGGGCCAGGCCCAACCCGAGCAGACGGCCGATCGCAAAACCGGCGTTGAAATGGTCGCCCGCGCCGGTGCTGATCTTGGGCTTGGAGGTGTACGGCCCGTTCACGAACACCTCTTCCTCGGCGTTGGCCGCACAGGCGTATTGGACGGGATGGATCACCACGACGGAGACGCCCATCTTTTCGCGGATGGCTCCGGCCAAGGAGGCGTAGCCCTTCGGATTCTTCGCGGCTCCCTTGAGGCGCAGTACTTTCGCCACATGCAGGGCCTCGCTTTCGTTGAGTCCGAGGGTGACATCGTTGTCCGTCTGGAACTCCGCGATGATCTTGAGCGCGGCCAACAGGTCCGCCTCGATCCGCTTGGCCGGATCGGCCAAGTCGAAGAACATGTGTTTCCGTTTGCCGGCCTTCACCGGCTTGAACTCGGTAAGCAGCTTTTTCCAGATCGCCGACATGTGGGGGAGCATCGTCCAGTTGACCATTCCGACGAAGTCGGAGGAGGTCCACAGCTTCTGGACCAGCTTGTCGCCCAGCCGCTTGACGATCGTCTCGTAGTTTGCGTCCTGCACGGAGGCGTGTTGGCCGAGCATGATCTTGCCGTCGTTGAATTCGAGGGCGGAGGTCAGGGCCGGTTCGGCAAAGGAATGGACCTTCGCCCGCTTGGCGAACTCCTCGAACACGGGATGGACCTTGGGATATCCGCACATGCCGACGTATTCCACCGGGGCCCCCAGGGTGGACATGGCGAAGGCCATGAGCGGTCCATTGCCGCCGATCTTTTCCATGGTCGGGACGACTTCGAAGTTGGCGCTCTTGCCCGCCGCCTCGCCGATCTTCTTGGCGAAGGGCTTGATGGAGGTGTAAGGGAGGTATTTGGTGGCCGTCTGGCGCTGCTCGACCACCTGCAGGATGGTGTCGAGGAATCCGTCAAATCCGAGCAGGCAGGTGAATTTGAGGAGTTGGGCGCGGGAACCGATGAGTCTTTCCGCTGTTTGCCGGGCTAATCTGGAGTCAGTCATAGCCTGTCGTTATACCTTGTGGGAGAGAAATTCACAAGCCAAACCCACACCCCCCTTTCCTGCGGTTGCCTTTCCGGCGCGGCCCGCGCATTGCAGAAAAGGCATGGCCAAAATCGTCTATTTCGACCTCGAAACCCAAAAAGTCGCCTCCGAAGTCGGGGGTTGGGCCCACATCGATAAAATGGGGCTGGCCGTGGCGGTTCTCTACCATGTGGATCGGGAGGAGTATTCTGTCTATCTGGAAAAGGACGCCGAAAAGCTGATTCAAGACCTCCGCCGGGCGGATCTGGTCGTGGGCTTCAATGTTTTGCGGTTCGACTACACCGTTCTCTCTGCTTACTCGGTTTTCGACTTCTCCACCGTACCCACCCTGGACCTGATGGTGAGCCTTGAGGAGAAGATCGGCCACCGGGTTGGTTTGGATGCCGTTGCTGATGCCACCTGCGGCGTGAAAAAAACCTCCTCGGGCATGGAGGCGATCCAGTGGTGGCGGGAAGGACAGCGGGCCAAAGTGGCGGAATACTGCTGTTATGACGTGAAGGCTACGCGGATGGTGCACGAGCACGGGGTTCGCCATGGCCGGGTCGCCTACGTGAGTCACAAAACCATGCTCAAGCAGTTCGTGAAGGTCGACTGGGCCAACATCGGCCCCGTGCAGCACCTGCTCTCTTCCCCCTTGGCCGCGGCCGCCTGAAGCACCGGCAGGGCCGAGCCTCCGGCTCGGCCGATGGAAGATCCAAAGCCGGATGTCTCCCGTGTTCCATCGGACGACCGATACGGTCGTCACCACCTCTTTGTCGCCGCATGCCGGGCTTCGAACATTTTTTTCAACATGAGCTTGATGATCGGCACGAAAAACACCCCTGCCGTTCCGCCGGGCGGCAGAAATTCCACCCGGTCCACCAGCCCGGTCGTTCCGTCCGGGGCCTGCCAGAATTCGTGCAGGTGACGCCAAAAGGGAAACGGTCCCCTCACCGCTTCGTCCAGGATGGAGGCCTTCGCCGGTGTTCCGGAAAAATCCTCCACGTCAACCACAAGGACTTCCCACGCCTGGGGTAGGCCGAAGGAGGCGACCTTGAGCTTGAGGATGGCTCCCGGAGTTACCTTTTCCGGTCCCGCCAACGAAACCACCCGGATCCAGGAGGGATTCACCTTGCCCAGATTTTTGGGATGGAGATGGAATTCAAATACCTTCCGGGCCTCAGCCTTAAGGTTGGTGGCATGCTCGTAGATGTGCGGCAACGGATGGCGGACCATGTCCGGCATGTTGTTCCAAGGGCAAAGCTTGGCCAAGGCTCGGTTTCCG
>RGTE01000071.1 GCA_010025475.1 Verrucomicrobiota bacterium | reverse complement strand
ATCAAAATGCGGACCCGTTTCGCCTGAAACGTTGGACGGCGAGATATCCAACAAGAACCCTTGGCTCAATGATCCGAAGACTTTTCAGATAAGGGCGCCTTACGGGAGTGGTCCCACCGGTTGATTTGGGGGGATTAATCGATTAAAAAAAAGTGTGGTTCGGCGGAAAAAGGAAAAACCCCCCTCCGTTCTCTTGGTCTTGCCTGTGCATAACGAGGTTGCACAGGCTCCCCGTGTTGGCCGGGCCATTCGGGTCTTTTTGGGCAAAAACCGTCATGTTTCCCTCCGCGTGGTGGATGATGGGTCCGATGACGGCACGGCAGAGGCTTTTCGTCGGGCTCTCCGGGGGGTAAAGAACGCCTCGGTTATGGCCCTGCCCCAAAACGGTGGCAAAGGAAGGGCGGTTCGCCTGGGGTTGACCGGAGGGCGGCAGGATTTCTGGGTCTTCATGGACGGGGATTTGGCTTACGATTTCCACCACCTAACCCCGATGGTGAAAGCTCTCCGTGAGCACGATGTGGTCATCGGCTCCCGCTCCATGGCGGCTCAACCCGATGGCGGACTTCCGGCCCGTCGGGCGTTCCTCGGCTGGGGTTTCAACCGTCTGGCTTGTGTCTGGCTTGGATTCAATTATCCGGATACCCAAGCCGGCTTGAAGGGCTTCCGCCGTGCCGCCGGACAAAAACTGTTTTCCAGCCAAAAACTCGGAGATTTTGCCTTTGATGCGGAGCTTCTCTATCTCGCCCGCAAGCTGGGACTGAAGGTGGGGCAGATCCCCGCGCGGGTTTCCGGTCTTCACAGCTACAAAACCTCCCAGGTGAAACTGACCCTGGATACCCTGCGCTGCCTTTTGGATTTTTTGCGGATTCGTTTCTGGTCCTGGACTGGTCAGTATCGGCATTCGTGAAGCGCGCCATCCTCCTCACGTGGGACGTGGAGGAGTACGATGCACCCGCCGATTTCGGGGCCCTCCCTTTTCCGGATGGCGGCTTGGCCCGGGGAAGGGAAATTTGGAGCGAGTGGCTGGAGACCTCCGCTCGCTGGAAGACTCCGAACACGGTTTTCGCGACCGCACGGTTGGCCGAGGCCGCGCCGGGGCTCTTGAAGCAAACCTTGGCGCGGGGTCATGAAATTGCTTCCCATGGTTGGTCTCATGAAAAGGGCGCGGATCTAAAACTGGAACAAAGCCGCCGACGCATTTCTGAGCTGGCTGGCCGGGAGGCTCTTGGGTTCCGCTCGCCTCGGCTTCGGCCGGTCTCTCTGGTCGAAGTCGCGGCGGCCGGTTATCGCTACGATGCCTCTTCGAACCCGGCTCTGGTTCCTGGTCGGTGTTGCCGCCTGTCCCAACCAAGGAAGCCGCATGAATCATCCGGTATCTGGGAGGTGCCGGCGTCGGTTCTACCCTTGGTGCGCTTCCCGCTTTTTTGGGCCAGTTTTCATCTTCTGCCCCTGCCCCTTTACCTGGCTGCCTGCCGGATCCTGTTGGCCTGGGATGGCCTGCTGACGCTCTACTTTCATCCGTGGGAGTTGTCGGAGCTGAAGGAGAAGGAAATCCCGCTTTGGATTCGCCGCCGCAGCCGGAAACGACGAGTGGAACGGATGGAAATCTTGGAATTCCGCACCATCGCCGGCTATCTGGGGCTTTAGTCTTTGGTAGGGATAACCGTCCCGGTCATCCGATGGTACGTTGGTAGGGCCAAAATTCTTTGTCCCATCGGGCGCCTGGGACAAGCGCCCCTACCGGGGCTTTCCAACCTCTCCTACTTGTTTCCGAACGGGTAGGTCAGCTGTCCGCATCCGTCCCGGGAGGATTTGATGTAAAAAACGGCCGGGCCCTTTTTGGGAGCAGGCTTGTCCTTTGGGTTGGCATATTCCGGATTTTCCGCCCAAGCGTCATTGAGGACGTTCGCGACCGGCACGTTCATCGGATTCATCATCTTCTGCACGCGCTTGTGCCGGGCCACGTACTCTTCGTAGCTTTCCGCCATCCCGGCCTCGAGAGCGGCAAGAAATACGGCCAAAAGAATGGGCCCAGCTTTTTGCATTACTTGACCAACTCCTCGATTTTCTTCAGCACCCCGGTCGGCGGCTGCCAACCATTCCCCTCTTTACCGGTCAGATTTTTACCGTTCTCGTCGATCAGTACCAAATAAGGAATTCCACCGGCCGCATATTTGTCCAAGCCAACGGCCTTTTTTTCACCAAACTTCACCGCCGGCCAAGGCATCCCCGTCTCCTTCATATACTCCAGCATGGCAGCCTCGTCCTTGTCCGAACTGGCAAACACCAACTCGAAGTTGGCGTGCTTGGGTTTGAAGCTCTTGTACCACTCCACCAGCTTGGGGGTGAAAGCCCGGCAGGGTGGGCACCAGTGGGCGGAGTAGTAGATGGCGGTGAACTTCGTTTTCTCTCCCGCCTTGAAGGGCTCGGCTTTTCCGTCCTTCGCCCGGATCAGGTTCGGTGCCAGATCCCCAAAGAAATCAGCCCGGAGGGTGGAGGTTGATAATGGGATGGATATCCCAAGGAGGAGAGCAAGGAGGGGTTTGTTCATGATGAAATGCTCCCCCTTCGCTTGCCGCATGCAATCGGTTTTTGACCTTACCTCCTGCCCTTGCCACGATGGTTTCGATGTTGCAAAGGACGGCAACCCCGAAAACCTTTCCCGAGCTCTCCGGCGTTTATCGCCAGTCCCTCTTTGACTTGTTGGAACAGGCCAGGGAAACCCATCGGGCCCACTGGAGAGAGAAGGAGGGAGTTCAACTTTGCCGGCTGCTCAGCATCAAAACGGGGGGATGCAGCGAGGACTGTGCCTACTGTGCCCAGAGCTCCCGTTATGACACCGGGGTGAGGGCGGAGCGGTTGATGGACCGCGAGGCCGTCATGGCCGAGGCGCAGCAGGCCAAGGCTGCCGGTGCCGACCGCTTCTGCATGGGGGCCGCCTGGAAAGGGGTTCGTGAGGGCGAGGCCAAGTTTGAATCCGTCCTCGAGATTGTCCGGGACGTAAAAAAACTGGGCATGGAAGTGTGTGTGACCCTGGGGCAGTTGTCCGACGAGGCCGCCCGCCAGCTGAAGGATGCCGGAGTCACCGCTTACAACCACAATCTCGACACCTCCCCCGAGCATTACCGGAACATCGTCACCACTCATTCTTTTGAAGACCGGCTCCGCACGATCCGCTCGGTCCAGAAAGCCGGCATGGCGGTTTGCTGCGGCGGCATCCTCGGCATGGGGGAAAGCGAGGACGACCGGCTGAAAATGTTGGAGGTGCTCTGCGGCTTCGATCCGTCCCCCGAGAGCGTGCCGATCAACTGCCTGATGCCCCAGGAGGGAACCCCCCTTGCCGGCCAGAAACCGATCGATGTGTTTGAGTTGGTGCGCCTCATCGCCACCACCCGGATCGCCCTGCCCCGCACACGGGTCCGTTTGAGCGCCGGGCGCACCGCCCTCACCCGCGAGGCGCAGGCGCTCTGTTTCTTTGCTGGCGCGAACTCGATTTTCTTTGGCGACAAGCTTCTCACCGCGCCAAATCCCGAGGAGTCTGAAGATCGGGCCTTGCTGAAGATGCTCGGGCTAGCCGCGGCCTCCTAAATCTTGTTTTTGGCCGGCACGCATCGGGGTATGCGTGGTCGCCAAAAAATGTATTCTTTGGAGCCATGCCCGTCGCTCTACGCATCGCCGGATATCTCCGCAAATACCCCGGTTTTGCTGCCGGCACTCTTTCCGCCGCACTGTTCTCCACGGTGTTGGGGCTCGTCTATCCCCGCCTGACCGGTTACCTGATCGATGAGGTCATTGCCAAAGGCCGCGGTGACCAGCTGGGTTGGTTGATTGGGCTCCTTGCCCTGGTTTTTCTTGGCCGGGATGGGCTCAACGCGCTCCGCATCTGTCTCAATAATTCCTTTGAGCAACGGGTGATCCTTGACCTCCGGCGGGATCTGTACGGCGCCTTCCAGCGGTTGCCGGTTTCCTGGTACGACCACCGCTCCAGCGGGGACCTGCTCACCCGCGTCAGCGAGGACGTCATGAACATGGAACGGATGCTGATCGATGGCGTCGAGCAGGGTCTGGTTGCGCTGATTCAAATCATCGGGGTCGGGATCATCCTGTTCCGCCTCGATCCCCATCTCGCCGCCTGGTCCTTGGCCCCCATTCCCTTCCTCGCCGCGGGTGCCCTTTATTACACGGTCACCGCCCATCCGCGTTACCGTGTCCAGCGAAAGGCCTCCTCGGCACTGAACTCTCTTCTCATGGATCACCTGCAGGGCATCCGGCAGATCAAAACCTACAGTTGGCTCACAGAGGGTGCCGCGCGTTTTGAGAAGGCTGCCCAGGATGTCAGGGTTGCCTCCCTGAAAATCATGAGGGCCTGGGCCATCTACAACCCCTCGATGGCATTTCTCGCCGCGGCGGGAACGTGTCTGGTTCTTTGGTTCGGAGGCCACGCGGTGTTGGACGGGAAAATGGCCATCGGCGAGCTCGTCGCCTTTCTCCTCTATGTCGGCATGTTTTACGAGCCGGTTACCCGGCTCCACAGCCTGAACCAGCTGATTCAGGCCGGCCGCGCGGCCGGCGAGAGGGTCTTTGCGATTCTCGACTCCGAACCCGAGCCCGGTCACAGCCCTTCCCTGCCCTCGCAAAGCCTGCCTCCGCGGCAAGGCCCGGCCCGGGAGGTGCGCTTCCAAAACATCCATTTTTCCTACCGCTCGGGGCGCGAGGTTTTACACGGAATCGACCTTACCATTCCGCGCGGGACCAGCCTTGCCTTGGTGGGTCCCACCGGAGCCGGCAAGACCACCTTGGCCACCTTGCTGGCCCGTTTTCACGACCCCTCCTCGGGCGAGGTTCTGCTCGACGGGGTTTCGCTTCAACGCATCCCGTTGGAAGAGGTTCGCCGGGAGGTGGGAGTGGTTACCCAGGAACCATTTCTTTTTCAGGCGACGGTCCGGGAGAATCTTGAACTCGGCCGGACCGGCGCCACCGAGCCGGATCTCGAGCGTGTTCTGAAGGCGGCCTGTGCCTGGGACTTTGTTCAAGCCCTGCCTGACGGCTGGAACTCCAAGGTGGGCGAACGGGGGGTTCGCTTGAGCGCCGGGGAACGCCAGAGGCTTTCCATTGCCCGCGCCCTTTTAAAGGATCCCCCTGTCCTCATTTTGGATGAGGCGACGGCCAGCGTGGATACTGCCACGGAAAAACAAATTCAGTTGGCGCTGGAGCATTTGTTGGCGCACCGGACCAGTCTGATTGTCGCCCACCGGCTTTCCACCGTCCGGAAGGCTGATGCGATCGCCGTGGTGGAAAACGGAAGGATCGTGGAACTCGGCACACATCAGGCTTTGCTGAAAGACGGGGGTCTTTACGCCAGGCTCTGGTCGATCCAGTCCGAACACGGCGAAATCCAGACCATCGAAGGCCTCTTTCAACAAGGCTGATCGCCCTTGTGCCGTTGGGCCGAATTCGGCGCGGCCCCTATTTTTTCCGATCCATCACCAGAAACCCGGTGCGAGGGCGAAAGCCCAGTCTCCGGTAAAAACGAATCCCTGCACCATTTGATTTTCCAACCCTCAAACTTATCGCCGGGCTTCCACGGGAACCCCGGCCTC
>RGTE01000008.1 GCA_010025475.1 Verrucomicrobiota bacterium | reverse complement strand
GATCTGCGTGATGTTGACGGCATAGACGGTGGGCGCGCCGCTGCCCTTGGGCCCCACCACCGCCATCTGGCCCGGCATCACATCCACGGTGATCCCGTCCGGCCCGCTCACCTTGGTCACCGAGGATCCCTCGAGAACCACCAGGGCAAAGCCGCCGCTGGACGGGGGATTGTTGGGATGATCGCGGCAAATGACCTTGCCGGCATCGTTGACCTGCAGTTCCTGGCCGCATTCGGAACATTTGGCGGGCGAGGCCGTGAGCATGAAGGTGGTGCCGGAGATGGCTCCGGTGACCCCGCCGGACTCAATCGTGGCCCCGCCGTTTCCCGGGGGCGTGTGCATCAGCATGGTCCCCTTGTCGAGCTTCACAATCCGCTCCTTAGAGCTGTAGGAAAAAACGCTATTCGCCCCCAGCCGGATGATGCTGGTGTCGTCGGCCACCAACTCAGCCAAGGCCTGCTCCTTCGTGATGACGCTCTGTCCTTGGTTCACCGACTGACCGACATCGGCCGATTTTTTCGAGTGACCGTCGTTGAAATCCACCCCATTCCGTACGGCGGAAATTTTACTCGAACCCAGCTCCGCACCAGATAAGTCCAAAGGACCGAGTCCGACCCAAAAAACCACGAACAACCCAAGGGTAATGCGCTTCGCAAATACCTGTAGTGGGATGCGTTTGTCCATAACACCGCCCATATTGTTATCTTAGACAGCAATCTATTTTTTTCTAGGGGCAAAATTATTTTTTTATGTTTTTTTAAGTAAGAATACGCAATTTTTTTTATTTATAAAATATTGATGAATAGATGTTTAAAATTTTATATCCCTTAGGAACTATTTCGTCAGCGTGTTAATCACCAACGCTTTCCGAATTGTCGCAAATCAAGATGTCCCCTTGGCGAAAGCAGAACAGGGTGATTGCACGTGTGCGCAAGCGCACGAATTGACCCCTTGGAAAGTATCCTGCCTTGTTGCCCTCCAAGGATGCTTTGATTAGTGCACCTCGCGCACGCGCCATGAACCCTGCGCCAATCGCATTTCGCCTCCTGGATGCAGAGACTCACCCCGTCCGCTTTCAGCGGACTAAACCACCTAATTTGACGTGGGATTTGGCCCCCGCACACCTGCCCCTGGCCCAATCACATTTCGCCTCCGGCTAAAGGGATTTACCCCGTCCGCTTTCAGCGGACGGGGTGGGATTTGAACCCACGGTAGGGTTGCCCCTACTCCTGATTTCGAGTCAGGTACATTAAACCGCTCTGCCACCCGTCCGAACATCAATATAGGGATGCCGCCGATTGGCTCAAGCCGACCTGAATTGACGGAACCTGTACCCATCCCTTGAATCCGAGAATGATTCGGCCCTTGGCCGCAGGGATCGCCTGGCCTCTTGCCTCGTTTGCCCAACTCCTGACCCAAGATGACCCGCTTGAAACCACTTTTCCGCTCTTGGCAGGAAAAAGCCTCTACGACTGGGCGATTCCGCAAAAATCCGTCTTTTGGAAGGCGGACAGCGATGGGAACGAATGGCGCAAGGATTCCTACGGCACGATCTGGAAAAAGGAGGCAGGACAGGATCCTTTCAAAAAGGAGTCATGGACGATCGACGGTTACGACTACCGCCAGACCCGCCGCATCAGCGCCAACACCATCATGCAGTTCGAACTCAACCTGGATGGATCGATCAAGCCCGAAAGCGTCCGGCAGGTTACCCTGATGTACCCCTCCGATCCTTCTCCCTCCACCCTGCCCGCTTATCTCCGAAAGGCGGACCTCCAGTCCTCCGGCCAAGGAGCCACACAGCTCCAGCGCCAACTTCCCCAAGCCGTCGTCCCCACAAAGCCTCCAAAATAAGATCGGGTGAAATTGTCCTTCGCGCTTCCAGCGTCCCCCGAATCCGAAACGCCTCCCCTCTGTTTGACCCCCCCAGCCCGAGGGTCTTATGATCCTTGTCATGTCCGATCCCCTCTCCCACGTCGCCCTTCCCGCCTCCGGCATCACGGAACATTTCAGCGATGAGGCCCGCGCCGCCCTCGCCGGCTACGGTGAATTCATCACCGTCGAGCCCACCCATAACCTGGTGGAGGAAGGAGGCGTGCTGAACCGCCTCTACATCGTCGCCTCCGGGGAGCTCTCCGTCCGCCGCCAAGGCCAGCACAAGGAAGCCGAACTGGCCCGGCTGAAGCCCGGCGACACCTTCGGGGAAATCTCCGTTTTCGATCCCGGCCCCACCTCCGCCGCCGTTCGCCCCACCCAACCCTCCGTGGTCTGGGGAATCTCCTGGCCCCAACTCGAGTTCCTGATGAACAACAATCACCAGCTGGGCGGCATGTTCCTCGTTGGCCTCGCCACCATCCTGAGCCGCCGGGTGAGGGAAATGAACCGCAAGTACGTGGACGCCGCCCGGATCTAAGCACCCCACTCCTTCCCACCCATGGAGCAACTGGAAATCAAGCGGGACGGGCTCGGAACCCAGCTGGTTTTCTCCGGCCGGCTGGACACCGTCGCCGCCCAGTCGCTGCGCGCCCCCATCCGGACGGAGGTGGAACGAAATCCCGCCAGCCTCACCTGCAATTTTCGTGACGTGAACTATATCGGCTCGGCCGTCCTGCGCCTGATCTTTGAAGCTGCCCGGGAACTCCAGCGCCGCAACGCCCACTTCCGCGTCATGGAATGTGCCCCGGAAGTTCGCCGGGTTTTTGCCCTCACCGGCATGGATCACCTGGTGGAGGGAGGAGTCGGGCCGGATTTCACACACGAGGTCAAGGACGGGATCCTGCGCGTTTTCCTCACCGGCCGGATGGATGCGGTGAAGGTGGGCGGCATCCGCGAAGCGGTCCGCAAGCTGATCCAAAGCCATCGGGGCTCCGTCCGCTTTGAGGCCTCGGCCGTGCCTTACGCGGCTTCCGCCTTCGTCCATCTGTGCATCGACGCCTCCAAGGCAGCCAAGGCCAACGGCGCCGATTTCGGGCTGGAGAAGGTCGGTCCGGAGGTGGCCCAGGTCTTCCGCCTCTCCGGCCTGCAATCCCTGTTGCTTTCCGCCCAATGAAACAGAAAGAGGTGCGGATCACCGTGAAGAACCGGATCGAGGATCTTCTCCGGGTCAACTCGGTCTTTGAGAGCTTCGCCACCCAGCACGACATCGGCGGCCGCCTGCGCTACCACCTCCTCGTCTCGATCGAGGAAATCCTCACCAACATCATCAAATACGGCTTCGACGAGGAAGGGGTGCATCCGATCCATGTCACGTTCCGCCGGGTGGACGAGCATGTCGAGATGGAGTTCGAGGACCGGGGCCGCGAATTCAACCCCCTGGAAGTGGCCGAGCCGGATCTGGAAACCCCGATCGAAAACCGCCAGCTCGGCGGCCTGGGCATCCATCTTGTCAAAAAGATGGTGGACGTGGCCACCTATCGCCGCGAGGGCGACAAAAATATCCTGTTGTTACGCAAGAGCCACTCGCCCGCGGCGGCGGCCTAAGGCGCAAACCGCCGTTACTTGATCGCCTCGGCCTTGGAGCCGTGGATCACGAACAGGGACGAGAATCCGCTGATATCAAAAACTTCCTTCACGTGGGGCTGGAGCGCGGCCAAGGCGATCGAACCACCGGCCGACTTCATCTTTTTCACCGCCAACAGCAGGGATCGCAGACCCGCACTGCTGATGAAATCCAGGGCGGCACAATCAATCACCAGTTTTTTCTCCCCCTGGTCGATGGAACCAATCAAAGCCTGTTCGACGGACGGGGCACTGGTGGCGTCCACCTTGCCCTGCAGTTGCACCACGGTGGCCTTGCCTTCTTTGGCGGAATGAATCTGTACGCTCATGGTTCATACAATCCAATAGGCTGCGGAAAGTGTCGAGCCATCAATTCACCCGTCCTGCGGGCTCCCCTTGCCCGCGGAGGTCTCCGTCCCGATGATGCTTTCCCATGTCCCCGGATCCCCTCCTCCCTCATATCCGCAACGTCCCGGACTATCCCAAGAAAGGGATTCTTTTTCGCGATATCACCCCGCTGCTGGGCCATGCCCAAGCCCTGCGGGACGCCTGTTGGCGGATGGCGGCCCCCTTCGAAATGCGTCCCCCTGAACTGGTGGCGGGCATTGAGGCCCGCGGCTTCATCCTGGGCGGGATTGTCGCCCATCTTTTGGGGGCAGGCTTCATCCCGATCCGGAAACCCGGAAAACTGCCGGCCAAATCGGTCAGCCGGGAATACGCGTTGGAGTACGGCTCGGGCACGCTGGAGTTGCATCAGGACTGCGTGAAAAAAGGCCAGAGGGTTCTGCTCGTTGACGATCTGGTGGCCACCGGAGGATCCGCGGAGGCGGCGGTGCTTCTGCTCCGCTCTCTGGGGGCGGTGGTCGAGGCGGGATCCTTCCTCGTGGACCTCCCCGATCTGGGCGGAAAAAAACGGCTGGAGACCATCGGCCTGAAATTCCACGCCCTTCTCTCCTTCCCCGGCGAGTGATTCCCACCCGACGCTTCGGCAGGACCGGTCTTCCCATGCCGGTTCTGACCTGCGGGGGCATGCGCTTTCAGCACCGCTGGGAGGAGGATCCACCCCAGCCGATCCCGCCGGAAAATCAGGCGAATCTCGAACGCATCATCGCCCGGGCGCTGGAACTCGGAATCCGCCACATCGAAACCGCCCGCGGTTACGGCACGTCGGAGGTCCAGCTTGGACCCATCCTCCGAAAGCTTCCGCGCGAATCGTTCATTCTCCAGACCAAGGTCGCGCCGCAGGCAAGCCCCGAGGAGTTTGAAAAGATTTTCCGGGTTTCCCTTTCGCGGCTGGGGCTCCCCTGGGTGGATCTTCTTTCCCTGCACGGGGTGAACGACCGCGAAACCGCCGACTGGTCCCTCCGGCCCGGCGGCTGCCTCGAACGCGCCCGCCAATGGCAAAAGCAGGGACTCTGCCGGCACGTCGGGTTTTCCACCCATGGCCCGCCGGATCTCGTCGAGGAACTGGTGACGGGGAACCGCTTCGATTATGTGAATCTCCACTGGTACTACATCTTTCAGGAGCACACGCGGTCGTTGGAGGCCGCCCGGCGAAACGACATGGGCGTGTTCATCATCAGCCCCAATGACAAAGGCGGCATGCTCTACCAACCCCCCGAACGACTGAGACAACTCACTGCCCCCCTCTCCCCCATGGCTTTCAACGTCCTCTTTTGCCTGCGTCGACCCGAGATCCATACCCTCTCGATCGGGGCGGCTCGCCCCGAGGATTTTGATGAGCACATTCAGGCGGTCGCGAGGATCCCCGAGACCGGAAACCTTCTCCCGCCGATCGAGCAACGGCTGCAAAACCGATGGGAGGAGGCCATGCCCGCTGCATGGCGAACCTCATGGGACCACGGACTGCCTCACTGGTCCGAGGCTCCCGGCCAGGCGAACCTTCGCGAAATCCTGCGCCTTCACCATCTGGCCTTGGCCTATGACTTGGCGGAGTACGGAAGGATGCGTTACAACCTCCTCGGCCAGGGCGGTCACTGGTTCCCGGGAAAGTCCTTGGATGGTCTTACCGCCGAAGACTTGCGATCCGCATTGGAAAACTGCCCCGATCCCAAGGAAACCCTGCACCGCCTCCTCGCCGCCCGGGATCTGTTTGCCGGGGAGAAAAAGCAGCGATTGTCCTCCGCCTAGGCCCCGGGGTCAGACCCCCCTACCTCAGCCCGGCCGGAAGCAAAATCAGGAAGGTTTGGGCGACCAACAGACTGGTGATGTAAAAAAAGGCCGCCTCCTCCCAGGGCATGACACCCCGGATTTTCCACCCGGTGATCTGGTCTTCGTCAAAGAACCAGATCCCCTTGCCGATGGCAATCCAGTCGGCCACGCAAAGGTAGGTGCCGATCACGAGGGTCGGAACCAGGACCTGCAACCAACACATCTTCAGCAAGGCCCCCCCCACGATCCACTGGATCCCGACGACCGGCAGGAACCAGTAGAACAAATGCCAGGCATAGTGGATCCGGGGGTCCCGCCGGGGCCACTCTTTCAGCGCGATCCCGACGGCGATCCAAAAGATCAGGAGAATTGCGATATGCCGAATCACCTGCGGATCCCCGATCCAGCGGGCGGGTGGCGCCCCGGCGGGCGGTTCCACCCAGCGCAGAAAAGCCCAGCTCAGCCACATCACCTCCAGGCTTTGGATGATGAAAAAGGCATATTCCTCGATGGGCAGTTTTCCCACCCGGAACCAGACCCGTTCCCGGGGAAAATCCCAGATCCCCTTGGCCACCGCGTAGTTGTCCCAGGGCGAAGTGAAGGCCATGACGATCCCCAGGATTCCCAGCATCACCAGGACCATCTCCTGCGGCCAAATCCCGCGTCCGGAGACAAAGAAAAGAACCACCAAGAGCGGCAAGTTGAAGGCCAGATGGAATCCCAGATACGTCATGATCCTCTATGGGTTTCGGTCGTTCCGCGCCGGTCGGCAAGCCAGATGTTTCCGCGGGATTCGTTTCCCTTTAAGGTCATGTCGATATGGAAATCCTGCTGATTGCCGGCCCCGCCTCCGTGGCGCTCGATCAGGCCCGGGTCCTGACCAACCTCTCCACCGGCAAAACCGGGGTGGTGCTGGCGGAAACCCTCCGCAAACACCGCTTCCACATCACCCTTTGGTACGGCACCGGGGCCACCTATCCCCTGCCCACCGGATTGCACTCCTCCGCACGGTTCCAAACCATCCACGACCTTGAAAAACTGCTGCACAAGGCGGACCTGAAAACCTTTTCGGCCATCCTGCTTCCCGCCGCCCTGCCCGATTACGACCTCGCTTCGGCCCATGACCTGGCCGGCAACAAGCTGGCCCGCGACAAGTGGCCCGGCCATCTCGACGGCATCCGCCTGGAACTCAAGCCCGCCCCCCGGGTTCTTCATAAAATCCGGAGCCTCGCCCCCAAGGCGAAAATCGTCGGCTGGAAATGGGAGGCGATGGGATCGCCCCAGGAACTGCTTCAATCCGCCCGGGAGCAGATCGAGGAATGCCACACGGACGCCTGCGTCCTCAACGGCCCTGCCTATGGCGAGGGCTACCTTTGGACGCCCAAGGTCGGCGCGCCGGTGCGCTGCGGCCATCCGGCCGATTTGGGAAACGCCTTGGCGGCTTTTTTGGGGCCGGCCTGATCCGGAAGAATCAGATCACGTACAGGATGGTGTAGAGAAAGATCCAGACCACATCCACAAAGTGCCAGTAGTAGCCGGTCAGCTCCTCGCAGGTGTGGGAGCCGGTGGGCGTCTGTCCGGAAAAAAGCCGCATCTGCCGAAGGATCGCCCGCCAGGTCACAAAGAGAATCGCCAGCAACCCCAGGAACACGTGGGCTCCGTGGAAGCCCGTCATGGTGAAAAAGCAGGAACCGTAGGTTCCGTAGGTGTCGAACCACATTCCCTCATGCTTGAGATGGAGCCACTCCCAAGCCTGCACGCCGAGGAAGATGGCGCCAAACAGGGCGGTCAGACCATAGCCAAGAAGCCCGCTGCCCCCTTTCCGCATGCGCGATTCCCCCCAGTGATAGCTCACGCTGCTCGTCAGCAGGATGACGGTGTTGATAATCATCACCCAGTTCAGGAAGGTGGGCGGGATTTTGACGCCGATCTCGGGAGCGCCGGGCGGGGGCCAGTTGCCGGGACCTTGCGCCAGACGCAGGACGATGTAGCCGCCAATCAGGCCGGCGAAGAGCATCGCCTCGGAAGCGAGAAACACGAGCATGCCGAATTTGGGAAGCGTGAAACGGGGGGCGCCGGAGGGGGCGGGGGCGTGACCAGCGGTCATGGCGGCAGTGCTCATTCGTTGTCGATCTAGGGTTGGATCGGCTCTTTGGCGATAATGAAATAAATCCAATACGCCGTCATCGCGAGCGTGACCGCGATCATGATGAAGAGAAGGCGGAGATTGGCCTTGCGGACCGGATCCGGGCTCATCGGCGGTCCCCCACGAGGAGAATCAGCAGGATCGGCAAATAAGCCACCGAGGCCAGAAAGAGGCTGCGGGCCGTTTTTTGCGAAGGCCAAAGGGCAAACCTTCCCGCCCCCAGGGCGAATCCCAAGCTCAGCAGAACGGCTCCGACCAGATACCCGAACCCCGCGGCCCCAAGGTAAAAAGGCCAAAGGGCCGCCACCAGCAGGGCAAGGCAGTAAAGCGTGGAGACGAGTCCCGTCACCCTGCCCTTGTCATCGGAGCACGGGAGCATGCGGAATCCGGCGCGCCGGTAGTCGTCGCGATATCGCCAGGCAATCGCAAGGAAGTGGGGAATCTGCCAAAGAAACAGGATCGAGAAGAGGGCCCAGCCTTCCGCCCCGATCCTTCCCCGGCCAGCCACAAACCCAAGAAGCGGAGGAATTGCGCCCGGGACCGCCCCCACCAGGGTATTCAGGACGGTCCATCTCTTCATCGGGGTATAGACGAAAAGATAAAGAGCCAATGTGCTGGCCGCCAAAAAGGCCGCCGGCGCATGCACGCCCAAATAAAGAATTCCCAGCCCGGCCGCGGCCATGAAAGCCCCGCCCAACAGGGCTTCGTCCGGACTGACCCTTCCCATCGGCAAGGGCCGCTGCGCGGTGCGCGTCATTTTGGCGTCGAGATCGCGTTCCAGCCACTCGTTGAGTACGGCGGCGGCGGCGGCCACCAAAACCGTGCCCACCAGGGTGAACAGGGCGCGCCAGGGCTCAAGTCTTCCCGCGGATCCGCAATAAAGCCCCACCCAAGTGGTCAGCAGCACCAGTGAAGTCAGCCGCAGTTTGCAAAGTTCCGACCAGTCCTGCAGCCAGGCGCGCCAACCCTCTCCGGAACGGGCGGGCAAAGGGATGGCGTTTTCCAGGGAACTCATTTTCGGAGCGCAGAGGCGACACTGGCGTGGGATGCGCCCGGGACACGAAAGTTTTGCACGGATCGCCAGGATGCAAACCCCAGCAGCCAACCGGTCAGGGTTAGACCGGCGCCGATCAGAACGTGCAGCGTGGCGATTTCCGGCCGACGCCCGCTCCAGATCGTCAGGATGCCGAGAAAAACCTGCGTGCCCGCGAGCGCCGCCCAAGCCATCACCCCGCGCCGCCACCAGAACGGCGTCGAGGAAGGTCCGACGCTCCAGACCGCTCCCGCCAAAATCCCGAGGGCCGCCAGGATCCCCAGCGTGCGGTGCAGAATTTGCCAAACCATCAGGGATGCCGTGGTGGCCGGCCAATGAAGTTCGGTGGCCCGGTAATCATTGATGCCCTTCAGCACGTCCGTCTGCCAGAAAGCCGGCAGCCATTGCCCGTAGATTTTTGGAAAGTCCGGAATCGAAAGGTAGCCTGGCCCCTCGTGCCGCAGGAAGGCCCCCAGGATGGCCTGCAAAAACACCACGGCGGTCAGCGCCCAAACCATCCGCATTCGGGCCTTCGAGAGATCATCCGAACGCACCGGATGGGACCAGAAGCGGGAGAGAACCAGCGCCAGGCTTCCCGCCACCACCAAAAAAATCTGGGCGAGGCAGGCATGCATCAGTCCCAACACCCAGGAAACCTGGAGCACTCTTTGGCCGCCCAGAATTCCCTGGGACACCACCAACAAGGCGGCGGCAAGGGCAAGTCCCCTGGCCCAGAGGTCCCGGCTCGTGGACCAGACCCACGCCATCACCGCGAGCGTGATCAGGCCGACGCCGGAAGCCACCAGCCGGTGGGAATGCTCCAGAAAGACCTGGGCACAGGCGGTCATCTGCGACCACGGAAAGAGAAACATGTTGTGTCCGAAGGTGCCGGGCCAATCCGGCACGGCCATGCCGGCCACCCGGGTGGTCACCTGACCCCCCAAAGTGATGAGCACTAGAATCGAGCCAACGAGGAAGCAGGCGGCCCGGTAAACCGGCGTCGGCCGCGGGATGGAACTCATCCCACCGGAACCGGACGCGGACTGACCGGGGATCCTGCGGGATGATCCGGGGCGGGCGGCTCGTTCTGCATGATAAAATCCCGGGCCGCCCCGGGGAGGCTGTACTCGTAAGGTCCATGGTAAACCGTGGGCGTGACCGCGAAGTTGCCGTGGCCGGGAGGGGAATCCACCGTCCACTCGAGCGTGGTCGCTTCCCAGGGATTTTTTCCGGCCGGCTCGCCGTGGCGGAGGCTCCGGAAGAAATTGTAAAGGAAGAGAAACTGGGAGAAGCCCAGCCCGATGGCGGCGATCGTGATGAACTGGTTGATCGGCTGCAGGGCGCGGAGGTGCTCGTAGGCGGTCGGGTCGGCGATGCGGCGCATCATCCCACCCAGGCCGACGTTGTGCATCGGAAAGAAGCAAAGATTGAAGAACGCGAAGGTCAGCGCGAAATGAATTTTACCAAGGGTTTCGTTCATCCGCCGGCCGAACATTTTGGGATACCAGAAGTAAATGGCGGCAAACATCGCGAAGATGCTTCCCCCGAAGAGCACGTAGTGAAAGTGGGCCACGATGAAGTACGTGTGGTGAACAAAAATATTGATCGGGGTGGAGGCCATGAAGATTCCGGAAAATCCACCAATCACAAACATCGAGACAAAGGCCAGGGCGTTGAGCATCGCCGTGTTAAACCGGATGGCCCCGCCCCAGATCGTGCCCAACCAGTTGAAGGTCTTGATGGCCGAGGGCACCGCGATGACCATGGTGGAGACGCCGAAGGCCGCCGAGAGCACTAGGTTCATTCCTGAGACGAACATGTGGTGACCCCACACGATGAAGCCGAGGAACCCGATGGCGATCATGGCGTAGACCATCGCACGGTAACCGAAGACCGGCTTGCGACTGTTGACGCTCAAAATGTCACTCACGATTCCCATCGCCGGCAGAATCAGGATGTACACCTCCGGATGGCCGAAGAACCAGAAAAGGTGCTGCCAAAGAAGCGGCTGTCCTCCCTTGGCAGGATTGAAAAAGTTCGTTCCAAAATTCAAATCCAGAATCAGCATGGCCCCAGCGGCGGAAAGCACCGGGATCGCCAGAAGAAGAAGAAACGCAGTGATGAAGAGAGCCCAGACCGCCAGCGGCAACCGGAAAAAGCCCATGCCCGGAGCGCGCATGTTCACGATGGTGGTGATGTAGTTGAAGGCGCCCATGATGGAAGCCAACCCGTTGATGAAAATGCCCGCCGCCCAGAGGGTCTGGCCGATCTTGGTTCCATTGTAAGCCGCCACGGAACTGAGGGGCGCGTAGGAAGTCCACCCGCCCGCGGCCGCTCCCCCCGCCACAAAGAAACCCGCCAGCATGATGAGACCGGAAGCGAGCCAGACCCAAAAGGACAACTCGTTGATCAGGGGAAAGGCCATGTCCCCGCAGCCGATTTTCAAGGGAATCAGATAATTCCCAAAGGCGCCGACCAGCACGGGCATCACGACCAAAAACACCATCACGGTCGCATGCATGGTGAAGAGGGCGTTGTAGAACTGCGGGTTGATGAAAGAAAGCGAGAGAGGGTTGCCGACGTTCCCGTCCGGCATCACCTGCGTGGAGGGAAACGCCAGCTGCCAGCGCAGCAGGAGCGCCAACGCGCCGCCGATAAACAGAAACGCCAGCGAGCCGAAGAGATACTGGAGGCCGATAACTTTGTGGTCGAGGGACCAGAGATATTTCCTCCATCCCGTGGCCTCGTGGTGATCATGGTGTCCGTGGGCTTCGGCATGGGTCAGGGTGGCGGTGCTCATGGGGGGATCTCCTTCTAGCGGTTGGCAACGGAAGTGTTGGCTGGCATGGGGGCGGACGATGCGATGGTCGCCGGAGCCTTGCCCTTGGCCCAGGCCTGGTACTCCTCTTCAGGCACCACGGAAAGTTTCCCGAACATTTTGTAATGCCCCTGCCCGCACAGCTGGTTGCAGGCGAGCTGGAAGTGGCCGGTGCTGTCGGCTTTGAACCAGACGAAGTCGTACACGCGCCCCGGCACCATGTCCTGATAAAGGCGGAATTCCGGCACGTAGAAGGCGTGAATCACGTCCTTCGAGCCCAGGTGAAGCTGGACGGGGTGCCCCACCGGAAAGACCAGCTCGTTGTACGTGGTGAAGTCGTCCTTGCCGTCCGGATCATTCGGGTCGATTCCAAAAGGGTTGTCCTTGCCGATCTTGTGGGAATCCATTTTTCCGAGTTTTCCATCCGGCCCCGGATAACGAACATTCCAGCCAAACTGCTCACCCACCACCGCCACCTGCAGGGCATCCGCCGGGGGTTTTTGCATCCGCATGCGTCCCCACATCTCGTTTCCGTAAATGGCGAGGGCCAGAAAAATGAAAACCGGGATCGTGGTCCAAACCACTTCCAGGGTGTTGTTGCCGTGGCTGTGGATGGCTCCGACGCCGGCCCGATGCCGGTATTTCACGATAAAGTAGATCATGGTGCTGAAAACCAGAATTCCCGTGATGCCGGTCAGCCACAGGATCACATAAATCATGAAATCGATCTCGTGGCCGAAATGGCTGACATTCCGCGGTAACCACCACACGCCCGCCTCCCGGATCTCCGCCCAACCGGTGGAACCCGCCGCCACGATCCACCCAAGCAGTCCGACCCAACCGGCTCGCCAGAATCTCGACATGGACAGAGTCTCCTTCGATTTGGGAAGATTTCAACTCTCCCGGTGGTTTTAAAACATGCCTGGGACGCCGTCCCGGAAGCGCGCGACGGGTTTCCGAGGGAAAAGATGCGTGTTAAATCTTCTAATAGACGGGCTGTTCACCTTAATACCTCTAATGCCTTCTTGATGAAAAGAAACGGAACCTTCAGTTTGTAACTTTCCAACGTTTGAACACGATCCACCTCAAATCCATCCGCTGACTTAACTTCGCCATGGCCAACATTTTCCCGCGCTGGACCAACTGGCTCCCGATCAAGATTTTGGTCTGTGTCGCGGTGGTGGCCGCCAGCATCGTCTCGGGCATGGCTTATTACTTTACGCCCAAATATACCCGGGTCGGATACCAACCCACCCAGCCGGTGGAATTCGATCACTCTTTGCACGTCAACCAGCTGGGCATGGACTGCCGTTACTGCCACTCCTACGTGGAAAAATCCTCCCACTCGAATGTGCCCGGCACCCAGACCTGCATGAATTGCCACACACAAATCAAGGCCCAGAGCCCGAAGCTCGAGCCCGTCCGCCAATCCTGGAAAACCGGCCAACCTGTCCCGTGGGTCCGCATCCACAAGGCGCCCGATTACGTTTATTTCAACCACGCCGTGCACGTGAATCGGGGCATCAGCTGCGTTGCCTGCCACGGCCACGTGAATCACATGCAGGTCGTCTGGCACGACAAGCCGCACAGCATGGGCTGGTGTCTGGAATGCCACCGCGCCCCGGAAAACCATCTCCGCCCGCTCGACCAAATCACCAATCTCGATTGGCAGCCGCCCGCCGGCGCGACGCAGCGTGAACTGGGCGAAAAGTTTGTCCGCGAATGGAACATCAACCCTCCGGTCAGCTGCAGCGGGTGCCACCGATGAAACGCGTTCTCCAACATCCCCCCGCCCCCGCCGGCGGCCGCACCTACTGGCGCAGCTTGGGTGAATACGCCCAGACGCCGGATTTCGAGGAATGGCTCCACCGGGAATTCCCCGCCGGGGCCGCCGAGTGGGAACAGGATCCCCTTTCGCGCCGGAGCTTTATCCGCCTGATGGGTGCCTCGCTTGCCCTGGCCGGTCTCGGCCTGAGCGGTTGCCGCCGTCCGGAGGCTCATCTCGTCCCCTTCACCCAGTCGCCCGAGTGGCTCGTCACCGGCAAAACCATGTCCTTTGCCACGGCCCAACCCCGCCGCCGGGGCGCCGTCCCGCTTCTTGCCACCACGTTCGACGGCCGACCGATCAAGATGGAAGGCAATCCGCTGCATCCCGTCAGCGAAGGCAAGAGCGATAACCACGCCCAAGCCTCCATCCTGGATCTCTATGATCCGGCGCGTCGCCGCCATCTCACCTTCCAAGGCAAGAAGGCCGAAGCCGCCCAGCTGGAGGCCGAGATCAAACGGATCCGCTCGGAGGCCTCCGCCTCGGCCGGCGCTTCCCTTGCCATTCTCGCCGATGAAACTGCTTCCCCCACCCGCGAGCGTCTTCGCGCCGAATTCCTCCGCCAATTTCCCCAGGCCACCTGGGCGGTCTATGAACCCCTCTCTCCCGGCTACGATGCGGAAGCCTCCGCGGCCGCCTTTGGGCCCAACACCCAGTTCCGCGCCAACCTCGCCAACGCGGCCGCCGTCCTCGCGGTGGATTCCGATTTCCTCGGATCCGATGACGGCGACCTGACCGATGCCCGCAACTTCGCCGCCGGACGCCGCATCCGCAAACCCGGCGACAAGGTCAGCCGCCTCTACGTCGCCGAGCCCCGCTTCAGCATCACCGGTTCGATGGCGGACCACCGCCTACGCCTGCGGGCGGGTGAGGTCGGGGCGTTTCTGCTCGAGCTAGGTCGCCAGCTCCGCGGCCTCCGTGCCACCCCGGAACTCAATGCCGCCCTCACCGCCGCCCCCGATCTTCCGCTCCCCCGTGGCGTCGATGCCGCCTGGATCCGGGAATGCGCGGCGGACCTGGCGGCCAACGCCAATCGCTCGCTGGTGCTCGTCAGCCGCCGTCAGCCGGCTGCGGTGCAGGCTCTGGCCCTCGCCATCAATTCCGCCCTTGGGGCCATCGGTAATACGCTGGTGGTTCAGCCATCCTTTTCCGCCCCGGCTGCCTCCCTTCGCGACCTCGCGGCCCGTCTGCAGGCTGGCGTGGTCCGGTCCCTGATCATTCTCGGCGGGGATCCGGTCTACAATGCGCCGGCGGATCTTTCTTTCGCCAACCTCCTCACCTCGGTCCCCTTCTCGTTGCATCTCTCCCCGCTGCCGAACGCCACCTCGGCAAAGGCCGGCTGGTTCGTCCCCGGGACTCATTATCTCGAGGCTTGGGGTGACGCCCTTGCCCCCGATGGCAGCTATCTTTCCATCCAGCCAACCATCCAGCCGCTTTGGGCCGGGGAAAGTCAGCTGGAGTTTCTTTGCCGTTTGACCGGTCAGACCAAGCCGATCGGTCCGGCCCTGATCAAGGAGACATTTGCCCTTCGCACCAACCAGAACGGGCAGAAGCTGGAGGATGCGTGGAGTAATTTTGTGCGCGAAGGTTTCATCCCCGCGGCAACCGTTAACCCGGCCAAATCCCTGAACGGCTCTGCGGTCGCCTCCCTTGCCGCCAAGATTCCGGAGCCCTCGGATGCCTCCGCCCAGTCCTTGGAGGCCGCCTTCACCGCCTCGCCCGCCATGGATGACGGTCGCTACCTCAATAACGGTTGGTTGCAGGAGTGGCCCGACCCGATGACCAAGCTCACCTGGGACAACGCCGTTCTCCTTTCCCCCGCCACGGCCAAATCCCTCGGCCTCCGCAACGAGATTGTCAAAGGCATCCTGGTGGCCGATGTCGTCCGCGCCACGCTCGCCGGCCAGACCGTCGAGGCTCCGGTGCTGGTCGCCCCCGGGCACGTGGATTTTGCCGTCAGCCTGCCGCTCGGTTACGGACAGGAGGAACTGGGCCCGGTGGCCAAAGGCTCCGGCTTCAACGCCTATCGTCTCCGCCGCACCGATGCCGACTACATCGCGCAGGGGTTGCGATTGGAAAAGACCGGCCGCACCCGCCAGTTGGCCATCACCCAGGAACACCAGGCGATGGAGGGACGCGACCTCGTCCGC
Organism: Verrucomicrobiota bacterium; assembly: GCA_010025475.1. Lineage (GTDB taxonomy): Bacteria > Verrucomicrobiota > Verrucomicrobiia > Methylacidiphilales > Verrucolacustridaceae > Verrucolacustris. The sequence goes on along the minus strand of RGTE01000008.1, from coordinate 7,008 downwards.
GAGGCGACCGTCGGCGAGTTCAACCAGGATCCGGGCTGGGTGAAGAAGGTCGGCATGGACGGCCACATCCCGCCCAATCAGAGCTTCTACAAATCGCCCCCCCTCACCGCTGAAAACCAGTGGGCCATGGTGGTCGATCTCTCCACCTGCACCGGGTGCAACGCCTGCGTCACCGCCTGCACCGCGGAAAACAACATTCCAATCGTCGGCAAGGAGCAGGTGATGAAGGGCCGTGAGATGCACTGGATCCGCGTCGACCGTTATTACACCGGCGAGCCCGAGGAACCGGAGGCCGTCGCCCAGCCGGTCGCCTGCATGCAGTGTGAGAACGCCCCTTGCGAGACTGTCTGTCCCGTCAACGCCACGGTCCACAACGAGGAAGGCCTTAATGTCATGGCCTACAACCGTTGCATTGGCACGCGCTACTGCGCGAACAACTGCCCGTACAAGGTCCGTCGGTTCAACTTCTTCGACTACAACCAGCGCGCCCTCGACAAGCTCTACTGGGGACCCGTGGCCCCGAAAGGCACCGAGGAGACCATCAAGCTACAGAAGAACCCGAACGTCACCGTTCGGATGCGCGGCGTCATGGAAAAATGCACCTTCTGCGTCCAGCGCATCGAGGAGGCCAAGATCCGTGCCCGGGTGAAGGCTCGCGACTCCGCGAACATTCACATTCCCGCCGGCTCCCTCCAGACCGCCTGCCAGCAGGCCTGTCCCGCTGATGCGATCGTCTTTGGGGATCTTAAAAACGAGAAGGACGAGGTCGGTAAGCTCCGCGGTCTGCCGCAAAACTATTCCTTACTCGAATATCTCAACGTGCGTCCGCGGCTCACCTATCTGGGTCGGGTCCGCAACCCGAACCCCGCCATGCCTGGTGCCCGCACCAGCTACATCCCGTCCCACGGCCATGGGGAATCCCACAGCCCGGAAAACGGGCACGGCAAGACGGAAGGAGGCCATTGATGCGCGCAGCCACTCCGAGGCCGCCTTCGCCAAGGCCGCCGAGTACATCGACCGGAAACCCCTGGTCAGCAACAAGCGCCCCCTTTCCTGGATCACCGACCACGTTTGTCGGATTGTCGAGCAACCCGCCCCGCTCTGGTGGTGGATCGCCACCGTCTTCTTTGGCGCGGTGGCCGCCCTCACCCCGGCCATGCTCACTTATCTCGTCGCCACCGGCGTCGGCGTCTGGGGTCTCAACGTTCCGGTTTGCTGGGCGTGGGATATCACCAACTTCGTCTTCTGGATCGGTATCGGTCACGCCGGCACCCTTATCTCCGCTATTCTCTTTCTCACCCGCCAAAAATGGCGGACCTCCATCAACCGCTCGGCCGAGGCCATGACAATTTTTGCGGTGATCTGCGCGGGCATCTTCCCCGCCTTCCACGTCGGCCGCATCTGGTTTGCCTGGTTCCTCTTCCCCATCCCGAATGCGAACGCCATTTGGCAGAACTTCCGCAGCCCCTTGCTGTGGGACGTCTTTGCGGTCTCCACCTACTTCACCGTCTCCCTCATTTTCTGGTATCTCGGCCTGATTCCTGATCTCGCCTCCCTGCGCGATCGCGCCACCACCCGTCTCCGTCAGATGGTCTACGGGCTTCTTTCCCTCGGTTGGCGCGGTTCCAACCGCCAATGGACCCACTACGAGAAGGCCTATCTGATCCTCGCCGGGATCTCCACGCCCCTCGTGCTCTCGGTGCATAGCGTCGTGTCTTTTGACTTCGCCACCTCGATCGTTCCGGGTTGGCACACCACGATTTTCCCGCCCTATTTCGTCGCCGGAGCCATCTTTGGCGGCTTCGCCATGGTGCTCACGCTTCTTATCCCGTTCCGCGAGCTGTACGGCCTCCACGACCTCGTCACCGACAAGCACATCGACAACATGTGCAAGATCACCCTGCTGACCGGATCCCTGGTGGGTTACGCCTACTCCATGGAGTTCTTCATTGCCTGGTATAGCGGCAATCCGTACGAAATTTATGCCTTCATGAACCGTGCCTTCGGCCCTTACTGGTGGGCCTACTGGGCCATGATCACATGCAACGTCATCGCCCCGCAGCTCTTCTGGTTCAAGTACTGCCGACAGAATCCGTGGGTCGTTCTCGCCCTCGTCATGTTCCCCAACACCGGCATGTGGTTTGAGCGGTTCGTCATCATCGTCACCTCCATCCACCGCGACTTTCTTCCCTCCTCATGGGGATACTTCTCCCCCACCTGGGTCGATATCACCCTCTTTATCGGAACGATTGGTTTGTTCGTGTTCCTCTTCCTCCTTTTTGTCCGCTTCCTGCCGATGATCACCATGTTCGAGGTCAAAAACGTCACCCCGGAGGCTGATCCCCACCATCACGGGGAGCATGACTCCCACGGTCACGCCTCCCGTCCGGCTCCGGCCAAGGCCCACGCATGAGCCGACCGGAGTCCACCCTCCATGGTCTGGGTGCGGAGTTCCCCTCCGCCGCCTCGCTCATGCACGCTGCGGAGAAAGTGCGCGACTCCGGCTTCCGCAAATGGGACGTCTACTCCCCCTTCCCGATCCACGGGATGGATGCCGCGATGGGCTTCCAACGTTCCCGCGTCTCCCTTTTCTCGCTCCTCGGGGGCATCACCGGCCTGACCAGTGCCTTTGTCCTGATCTACTACACCTCCGCGCTGAATTATCCCCTCATTGTCCAGGGGAAGCCCTACTTTGCACTCGAACCCTCCATGCCGATCTTCTTTGAGCTGACCGTCCTCCTCACTGCATTTGGGACGATCATCGGCCTTCTCCTGCTTACCCTCATGCCGCGCCTTCACCATCCGGTCTTCAACTGGGACCGCTTCAAGCGCGTCAGCGATGACGGCTTCTTTCTGGTGCTGGAGGCTGGGGACCCTCGCTTTGAAAAGGGCGCTTCCCGCCGCTTTCTGGAGGAGCTCGGCGGCTCCCACATCACCGAGATTTATCAGGATCCGGATCCGTTCCCGCATCCCGCCCGACCGGAGGCGAAAGGACACGCATGAAGGGCTTGGTCCGCACCTTTCTCGCCGTCTTCGGGGCCTTGGGCCTGGCCATCGTCGCCATCGCCGGATTCCGGGGGAGCTTCACCCAGCGTACCCCGATCGAGATTTTCCCCGACATGGACCGCCAGCCGAAATACAAGTCCCAGACCCCTTCCCCGCTTTTCCCCGAGGGGCGGGTCGACCGGGTCCCGCCCTACGGCACGATTCCGTTCCACGTTTCCACCGACCAGCCCTACCTCATCAGCGGCAAGATGGGCAACATGTGGGGCACCGGCATCCCCGTGACGGTGGACACGAAGCTCCTCGCCCGCGGCAAGGAGCGTTACGAGATCAACTGTCAGGTCTGTCACGGCACTCTCGGTCTCGGCAACGGCATCACTTCCCAGTATGGCCTCGTCGGCGCCGCCAATTTTCACCAGGACAAATACCGTCAGATGGCCGATGGTGAAATTTTCAACACCATCACCCACGGCAAGGGGCAAATGGGCCCCTACCATCAGATTGCGGTGGAGGATCGCTGGGCAATCATCGCCTACCTCCGGGCCCTCCAGCTTTCCCAAAACGCCCCGGCCAATCTCCTTCCGCCGGACTTCGCCAAGGCAGGTAGCCCATGAGCGCCCCCCACGGCCCGCTTCCCACCGCTGAAAAGCTGCGCGTCGAGAAACTCGGCATCCTCCCGGTGCTGTTTCCGGCCCTCGGGGTGATCGGGCTCGTTTCGGCCTTTGCGTGGGGCTGGGCCACGAACCACGCCCAACTCGCCTTCTCCTACCTCTTCGCCTTTGCCGTCGGCTTCACCCTTTGTGCCGGGGCCCTTTTCTGGACGCTCCTCCATCACGCTTTGGATGCCGACTGGTCCGTCCTGATGCGCCGGATTCTCGAGACCGTCGCCTCCTGCTTCCCTGTGATTCTCATCCTGGCCCTGCCTCTCCTGATTCTTTTCCCGAAGGAGCTTTGGCACTGGATGACGGCCGACACCGCCCACGATCCCCTTCTTGCCTGGAAACGCCCCTTTCTGAACGAGCCGTTCTTCTACGCCCGCTGTGCTTTCTACCTCCTCTTTTTCAGCATGGCCGCCCTGCTCTATCGCCGCTGGTCCGTCCAGCAGGATGAGGATGGCGACCCCCGCATCACCCTCCGCTCCCGCCATACCGCTTACGGCTTCATCCCGCTCTTTGTGCTGTGCTTCACCTTTGCGGGATTCGACTGGCTGATGGCCCTCGACCACCACTGGTACTCCACCATGTGGGGCGTGTATCTCTTCGCCGGGGCCGCCCAATCCTCCATGGCCCTGCTGATCCTGATCACCAATGGGCTGGTTCGGACCGGCCATCTTCGTGGCCTCTTCACCGCCGAGCATAACCACATCATGGGCATGCTCCTCTTCGCCTTCACCGTCTTCTGGGGTTATATCTCCTTCAGCCAGTACTTCCTCCAGTGGTACGCAAACATTCCCGAGGAAACCTGGTTCTTCGTTTACCGCAACACAGGCACCTGGTTTTACTACTCCATCTTCCTCGTCGTCGGACACTTCTTCGTGCCTTTCCTCCTGCTCCTAACCCAACCCGCCAAGCGCACCCCATGGCGCATCTGCACGGCCGCCGGTTGGGTCCTGCTGATGCACTGCGTCGATCTTTATTGGGTGGTCATGCCAAACCTCCAACTCCAGGAGGCGCGTCATGCCGGCCTGAAAGCCGCCACCACCGGTTTCCACCCTCATCCGATCGACATCCTCGCCCTGATTGGCGTGATCGGTGTCCTCGCCCACACCTTCCTCTCCCTGCTCGCGCGCCGCTCCATTTTCCCGGCCCGCGATCCCCGTCTCCGCGAAAGCCTCGCGGTCACCAACTGGTCATGAGCGACAAGTCCCACACCCTTTCTGAGCGCAGTCATCCTTACCTGCCGGGACTTTGGCTCGCCGCCGGTTTCCTGGGGCTCGCCAGCCTCGCTTTCCTGCTTCGTCCGGCCGGCGTCACGCCCGACACCATCCTCGAAAAGGCCGCCATGGAGCGCTGGGACAAACTGCAAAAACTCAAGACGGAGCAGACCAAGGACGCCACCTCGTACGGCTGGATCGACAAGGATAAGGGCATCGCCCGCATCCCCGTGGAAAAAGCGATGGAACTCACCGCCCGCAAACTCCGTGCCGAGGATCCCCGCCCCGCCTACCCCATCACCACCATTGCGCCGTCTGCCATCACGGCTGCCGGATACCCTCTCTATCCGGAAGTGCCGGTCGACACAGCCGCCGTGGCCATGGCCAACGCTGCCGACGGTGCATCCATGGCCGCCACCAATAAAGTTCCGGCTGCTCCGGCGAAACCGGCTCCCGCTGCCACCACCAACAATCCTGTGAAAAAGTGAACCGCTCCACCCTTCCCAAAGGCTCCACCGCCGCGCTCGTCCTGATCCTCGGTTCCACGATCTGGTCGTTGCTGGGCGCTGGCCTCTCCCTTTTCTCTAACGCCCAGTTGCTCATCCCTTGGCTCGATCGGCTGATCCCCGCACCTTGGTTCAATTACGGCCGGCTCGTTCCCGCCTCGCAGTTCCTTCTTTCCTACGGCTGGCTGGGCTCGGGGCTTCTCGGGGTTCTTCTGATTCTTGCCCCTCGCTTCTCCGGGATCGCCTTTCGATATGGCCGGCTCCTTTTTGGCGGTGCCCTCCTTTGGCAGTTGGCCATCCTCGGCGGCTTTACCCAAATCCTTGAAGGTTCGTCCGGCCTGATCGGCCTCCCCCAAACCCGCTTCGTTTCCATCCTCCTGATTCTTTCCTTTTTGGTTCTCGGCACCGGCCTCACCCGCGGTCTGGGCCGCTCATGGAAAAGCGGACCGCTTCTGCCCCGTCTTTATCTCCTCCTCGGCCTACTCGCCTTCCCGCTCGGCCTAGGTAGTGCCGAAGTTCTCCTGCGCGGAACCTCCGCCCCCGGCTCGGTCCAGCTCATTGCCCAACTTCTTTGGCACTCCTTCCATCACCATCTCTGGCTGGCCCCCCTCGGCCTTGTTCTTGTTTTCCAACTCTTGCCCAGCCTGACCGGTCGTGCCGTCAGCAGCCTGAATCTCGGACTCTTGGCTTGGAGCGCCACCGCTCTGCTGGGGGGTTGGCTCGGCACAGTTCGTGCCAGTGACGGCCCCATCCCTTCCTGGATGCAGAGCACCGGGGTCGTTGCCGGCATTCTCATGGCTTTTGTGGCCATTGCCAACGGGCTCCTTGTCCAAAATCTCACCGAAGGCCGCTGGGAGGAGATCCGCCGCAATGTTGCCCTGCGATTTATTTCGGTGGGAGCCTGGTCCTATGCCTGTGCTTATGTCCTCCTCGCTTTTCTCTCGCTTCCATGGATCCGTCCCGTCCTCACCTTCACCGTGGCCTGGTCGGCCTTCTTGGAGGTCTTCCACTATATTTTTCTCGGCTCCGTCCTGACCGGGTCGGTCTATGCCCTGCTCCCGGTTTCCCGAGAAATGGGTTGGCCCAACAGCTCCGCACTTACCTGGCATTTTTGGTCCACCACCCTCGGCGCGGCCTTCGTGGTCGCCAGCCTGATCCTGGCTGGCTCGTTCCAAGGGCTGGCTCTCAGTGATCCCGGCGTGCCGATCTCGACCCTGGCCAGCTATCTCCGTCCCTTCCTCTTTGTCGTGGTCATCGCCCAGGTCGCCTGGCTCGTCGGCCAAGTTGCCTTCACCGCCGTTCTCTTTGCCAGCCTCTTCAGGCTTTTCCCCGCGGCCGCCCCGATGGCCGTTTTCCGCAACCCCACCGTGGTCCGACCTGTCAGTGTGGGCCACCTGCATGGCTAACCGATGAAACCTACCCGCGCCCTCACCCTCGTTCTCGGAGCCCTTCTTCTCGCCTGGGTCGCCCAGGCCGCCGTCGGCTACTGGCAGGTGGGTCGTCTCGAGCCTGTCCTGAACGAGGAGACGAACCTGACCGTGCCTCCGGTTCCCTCCGGCTTGGCCCACACCGGGGCGCGTGTTTTTGCCTCCGAAGGGTGTCTGGAATGCCACTCGCTTTCGACCC
>RGTE01000070.1 GCA_010025475.1 Verrucomicrobiota bacterium | reverse complement strand
GGGTGGCGTCCCGGAGTCGTTGCTTTTACGCTGAGAGAAGTTGAAAACCCCCAAGCACTCCCGGAAGGCCCGCCCCGGATTATTTTCGCGGGTGAACTATTTCCTGGCCCTGTCGGCCGTAGATTTTCTGATTTTGGCGGTGCTGTTCGTGGGTTTCCACATTTACCGGAGGGGCGGGATTCCCGATTTCTGGCCCCTGCATGCCTTCGTGCTGGCATTTCTTTTTTGTTCGGCCGCGATTTTTGTGGCGGGCGGTTACAGCAACCGGACGGACAAACTTTCCCTTGAATACACGACGGTTCACCTGACCGCCTTTCTCCTGACCTTGCCCCTCCTGCTCAGCGTCGTGTACGCCTTCACCGCCTATACGGAGGCCACCAAGCCTTCCCGCGGCGTGGTGATTCCGGGAGTAGCCGGCCTGGCGCTGCTCTCCCTCGCGATCCGGCGGGGGGTTGATCTCAGGCTCAACCGGCGCCGCAAGGACCGCTATACCGCCATCCTAGGCTTGCCGGAGGATCTTCGCTCCCTTTGGCATGAACTTCTGGAGAACCCGCGGGAAAAGACTTTGGCCTACCGGCTTTATGGCGTCGGAGAAGCGGGATCCCGGAAGGTGGCGGGAGACCCATCCCCGGAAATACGGGCCTGGGACCCGGCCCTCCTGGAGCACGGGTCCGAGCAGGTGGAGGCCGTGGTCATGGCCAGCCACGCCGGCACCCTGCCGCCCCCCTTAAGGAAAAGCCTGGCCCAGGCCCATCTCGACGGCTTGCGGGTCTACACCGCGGAGGCGTTTTCCGAGGCGGTCTTTCGAAAGGTGCTGCTGCGGGAAGTGGACGACGAGTGGGTTCTCGACCGGGAACTGGCTCTGGCGCAAAGCGCGAGTTATGCCCGGGTCAAACAGGGCCTGGATCGATTCATTGCGCTGGGTCTGGTCCTGCTTTTTTTGCCGGTGATGGCGCTGACGGCTCTGGCGATCCTGCTCCTGGACGGGCGCCCGGTTTTTTATCGGCAGAAGCGCTACGGGCAGAAGGGGGTGGTTTTCACCCTCTACAAGTTCCGGACGATGAAAAAAAGGGTGGAGGAGGGGTCGATCTACACGGAGGAAAACGACGAGCGAATCACCGGGCTGGGGAAAGTCCTCCGGCCCACCCGGCTGGATGAATTGCCGCAACTCTGGAACGTGTTGGTGGGGGACATGAGCCTGATCGGCCCGCGGGCGGAGTGGGTGCGGTGCGTGGAGCGGTACGAAAAGGAGATTTCCTATTATCACCTGCGGCATGAAGTCCCGCCGGGCTTGACGGGTTGGGCGCAGGTGAACTTTCCCTACGGCGCGAGCGTGGAAGACACCCGGGAAAAACTGCGGTATGACCTTTATTATATCCGGAACCACTCCTTCCTGCTGGATTTCCAGATTGTGCTGAAAACGGTCTACGTGGTGCTGGCCAAGGCGGGAGGGAAGTAGCTCGCCGTCCGAAAATGACGAGGGTGGGCTGATCGTTGACGTTTACGTGTTACGTCAACGAAAAGGGCAGGATGCCCACTTACAACTCGGTGAATTATCGACGGAGGGCTTCGAGAATAATGTTTGGCGTAAGAATTTCGGGGAGAAGGACGGGGGCGGAGCCGTCGGGTCGAAGAATGACGTACGTGGGGACGCCTTCGCGGCCGTATTTCTGCAGGGCGGCGGTGATGGCGGCGTCGCGGCGGGTCCAGTCGGCCACGAGGAAAGCGACGTTTTTCCCGCGGAAGGCGGCTTGGATTTCCGGCTGGGAAAGAACGACCCGCTCGTTGACCTGACAGGTGAGGCACCAGGCGGCGGTGAAGTCGATAAAGACCGTGCGTCCGGCGGCCAGTTGCCGGGTGACCTCTTCTTCCGACCAGGCGAGGCGATCGGGATGGCGGGCCACCAGGTCGGTTGAGGCTGTTTTCAAGACCAATGCCGGCCCGGCAGCGGCGATTAAAACCAGAGCCAGTCCCCCGAACCGCAAGGCCGCCCGTGGTGGGAAGGTTCTTTGGCTTCGACCGTAAAGGAAAAGTCCCACGGCCAGAGCCGAGCCCCCCAGCAGGACGGAAAGGAAGGCGGCAGATCCGGAAATCCGAAAAAGAACCCAGGCCAGCCAGCCGACGGCCAGCAGCATCGGCAGAGCCAGGATTTTTTTAAGGGAGTTCATCCAGGCGCCGGGCTTGGGGAGAAATGAAAGAAGCGCCGGGAAAAAAGAGAGAAGAAGGATGGGAAGGGAAAAGCCGAGGGCGAGGGCGGTGAACACCGCGAGGGTACCGACGGCCGGCAGGGCGAAGGCCGCGGCCAAGGCCACGCCCATAAACGGGGCAGTGCAGGGAGAGGCAACGGCCACGGCGAGAAGACCGGAGGCAAAGGAGCCGGTCCAGCCTTGGCGGGGGCCTTTGCCTGAAAGGTTGCCGAGCAGGACGTTGAACTCAAAAAACCCAAGGAGATTCAGGGAAAGAGCAAAAAGAAGGGCCAGCAACAACCAAACGACCGGCGGGGACTGCAGCTGAAAACCCCAGCCGAGAGCTTGGCCGGAAGCGCGCAGAACAACCAGAAGGGCGGCCAAGGCCAGCAGGGAGAGAAGAACGCCGGCGGTGTAGGCAAAACCTTCGGAACGGGCCGCACCGCGACTTTCGCCGGACAGTTGGACCAGGTGCAGGGCCTTGAGGGAAAGGACGGGAAAGACACAAGGCATGACGTTGAGGATCAGGCCGCCGAGGAAGGCGAAGAGAAAAGTTAGTGGAAGTTGGGGGATGGAAGGGGAAAGGGATTGGCATGGAATGGAGATCTCGAGGGCGCGATGGCCGGAGGTGTCCCAAGGCTTTTCCGCCACGAGAATCCCGGTGATGACGCCGGGGAGCTTGGCGTCTTTCTTCAAAGGGGTGCGCAGGGTCGTCCGGCCGCTTTGGACGGTGGTTTTCGCAGGTTGGAACTCATCCACGTAGTCACCCTCGGCCGGGAAGAAGGAAAGGGATCCGGTATCCGGGGCTTGGTTCACGGTGAATTCCAAAAGGCCGTTATGGGGTTTGGCTTGGACCGTGATCGCAGGATTTTGGACAGGGATTTCCCGGCGGATTTCATCGAAGAGACCCTGCAAATCGACATTCTCCTTTGGCTGGGAGGGAACGGCGAGGTCGAGGCTGGCTTTGCCGGGCAGGCAGATTTCCTTGCAAACCAGCCAGTCCAGATTGGCGGCAATCTGGATCTTGGGAGGGATGGGCTTCCCGGCGGGCGGGGTGATTTCCGCCAAAAGGAGGGTCTCCGTCTCGTAGCCGTAGCTCACCAGCGGAGGGGCGAGAATTTTTTCGGGTTGGGGAAACTGGAGAGGCCCGGCGGTATACCCCTCGGGAAGTTTCCAAACGATGGAGGGTGGCAGTCCGGAATCGCCGGGGTTCTTCCAATAGATGTGCCAGCCGGGCTCGGGACGAAAGCGGAGAGCCACCGTGAAGGGCCGGCCCGGTTCCAGGGCTTTGGGTTCGGAAAGCAGATCGACGGCCAGCTGGGCGTCCTTGAAGAGCGGGGCGGCCGGCAGGGGCAAAGGACCCAGAAACACGGCGAGCAGGACACCAAGCAGGGTTGGGCGGGCCATGGCCTTAGGTTAATCTGGTTTCAGGCCATGGAAAACGTTTCCGCCGACCTGACGAAGCAGCTGCGGGATCTGCCCCACCGGCCCGGGGTGTACCTGTTCCGGGACCGCTTCCACCGGGTGATCTATGTGGGCAAGGCACGGGACCTGCACCGGAGGGTGAACCAGTATTTTCATCCGTCCCGCAGGTTTGGGGCCGACCTGAAGACGCGGGCGCTGCTGCAAAGCATCGCGGAGCTGGAGACCCATGTGGTGCGGAGCGAACCGGAATCGATCCTGCTGGAGGGCCGGCTGATCAAGGAGTACCGGCCGCGGTACAACGTCAGTTTCCGGGATGACAAACGGTTTCTGATGGTGCGGGTGGATCCGGATGAACCGTTCCCGAAGTTTCAGCTCACCCGGGCGAAAAAAGACGACAAGGCGCGGTACTTCGGCCCTTTCGCCCACGCCGGGGCCCTACGGCAGACGCTTGCCCTGATGCGCAAAAAGTTCGGCCTCCGTTCCTGCCGGCCGGAGATTCCCGGGGAGCGGGACTACCGGCACTGCCTCGATCACGTGATCCAGAACTGCAGCGCCCCGTGCATCGGGAAAATCACGCGGGCGGGTTATGCGGACCGGGTTCGGCAGGCGTGCGAATTTCTGGAGGGGCACACCGTGGAGATGCGGGAATCGCTGAAGGAGCAGATGAAAAAAGCGGCGGAGCGGCAGGATTTTGAAAAAGCCGCCTCCCTGCGGAATCTTCTGGAGGACCTGAAGAAAACCACGCGGCCGGCCCGGAAGTTTTTCCGGGCGCTTCCCAGCACGGTGGTGCCGGAGAGGGAACTGGAGGCCCTGCGGGACGTCCTGCGTCTGCCCGCCGTGCCGGCGCGGATCGAATGCTTTGATATCTCGAACATCTCCGACACCCACAGCGTGGCCTCGATGGTGGTGTTTCGGAATGGCCGGCCCTCCAAGCCGGCTTACCGGCGCTACCGGATCCAGGGCGTGGAGGGTCAGGACGATGTGGGGTGCATGGCGGAGGTGATCCGTCGGAGGTGCCGGCGGCTCAAGGCGGAGGGAGTCGAACCCCCGGATTTGCTGATGGTGGACGGAGGAAAAGGACAGCTCGGTGCGGCGGTCAAGGAGCTGAAAGAGGCGGGTTGGGAGACGGTGCCAGCGATCGGTTTGGCCAAGCAGAACGAGGAGATTTTTCGTCCGGGCCGGCCGGATCCGATTTCGCTGCCGCTGGACCATCCGGCGGTGCGACTCCTGCAACGGGTACGGGATGAAGCCCACCGGGTCGCGAACGGTTACCATCAACTGCTGATGAAGCGCCGGATGGAGGAGAGCGAGCTGGATGAGGTTCCGGGGGTGAGTTCGGTGCGGAAGCGGGCGCTGCTCCGGGAATTCGGTTCAGTCGAACAGGTCGCCAAGGCGACGATCACCGAGTTGGCCAAGGTGGAAGGGGTGGGAGAGAAGATCGCCAAAGAGATCGCGGCCTACTTTCGCCGCTAGGAGTTGGTGAAAAGTGAAAGGCGGGAGGTGGAAAGGGAGCTTTTCAAGTTAGCAGATTCGGGAAAGCTGTAAGTTTTATGGCAGGCAAAAACACGGTGTTGATCGTCGGCAACGGGGGGCGGGAACACGCTTTCGGATGGTCCTTTGCCAAGGATTCCCGCCTCAAAAAGATCTGGTTTGCCCCGGGCAACGCCGGCACGGCGGAGATCGGGGAAAACCTTCCCTTGGCCGCAACGGATGTGGAGGGAATCACCCGATGGGCGGCGAAAGAAAAGCCGGGTCTTGTCGTGATCGGACCGGAGGCGCCGCTCTGTGCGGGATTGGCCGATCGTTTGCGGGCACTGGGTCTGCGGGTGTTCGGTCCGGGAAAAGAAGGGGCGCGGCTGGAGGGTAGCAAATCGTTCTGCAAGGAACTCCTGGTCAGCCAAAAGATCCCCACCTGCGCCACCACAATGCAGTGCTCACCAATGGTCAACTGATCACTGAAGACGCTGGTCTCAAGCTTGAGAACGCCAAAATCGAGATGCTCGGCACCGCCCGTCGCGTCACCATTAATAAAGACACCACCACCATCGTTGCCGAGGGCAATGAGGTGGCAGTTAAAGCTCGTTGCGAGCAGATCCGTAAGCAGATGGATGAAACAGATTCCACCTACGCTGTCTCTTATACACATCT
>RGTE01000069.1 GCA_010025475.1 Verrucomicrobiota bacterium | reverse complement strand
TGGAACCCATGCGGGTTCCGGGTTTCGCCCGGCGTTTCCACATCGGCACAAAACCTGCTCCAAACCTTGTGACTTGGTCAGATGATTGTGACAACTAGGAACTTACAAGCATGCCAGCCGGCCCAACCGGGTGTCAACACCCTCTTGCCGAAAAAAATAATTTTTTGTTGCTAACCGGTGATCATCCGAAACACGTAAAAAGCCATCCCAAAAAGGGCAAAAACTGCCGCCGCATACAGCAAAAGATTGGGATCCATTTGTTTCCCCTTCCCCTTGATGGGAGAGAGGTTACGAAAGTTGGCCGGAATCCCCAGATCCACCCCGATCTCCGCCTGGAAGGTCGCCCCGGCCGTCGGCAGGGCCAAGGCCACCCTCGGCACATTCCCTTCGTAGCGGAAAGGAATTTGTCCAAATTGGACCCGGTCGCGGTCTTGCAACTGCGCTTCGACGATCTTCTCGTCATTGACTCGGGTCCCGTTGGTGGAGTCGAGGTCACGCACCTTATACTCCTGCCCTTCCAACAACAGCTCCGCGTGCCGGGAGGAAACGCTGCCATGCAACACCTGCAGCTCGTTGCCATCCGCCCGGCCCACCCCGGCCTTCGGGCCGGTTAGCTCCACACTCAGGCCCGGAAATTCTTTACTCTCGGAAACCAGCTTCGCCATGGGAATCCGTTAACGCTTTTTCCCCGCCGCGTCGAGCAGGTCGGAAAATTGCTGGAAAAAATAACCGGCATCATGCGGACCCGGGGCCGCCTCCGGGTGATACTGCACGGAAAACGCCTCGCCGGAGACCAGCCGGATTCCCTCACAGGTGCCATCGTTCAAATTCACGTGCGTCACCACCGCCTTCCCGGCCGGCAAGGTTTTGGGATCTACCGCGTAGCCGTGGTTTTGGCTCGTGATGGAAACTTTTCCCGAGGTGAGATCCTTCACCGGCTGGTTCCCCCCCCGGTGGCCGAACTTCAGCTTGAAGGTCTTGGCTCCCAAGGCGTGCGCCAACATCTGATGCCCGAGACAAATTCCAAAGATCGGCTTTTGACCGATCAGTTCCCGCACGGTGGCGTGCACGTAGGTCGGCACGGCCGGATCGCCCGGGCCGTTGGAGAGAAACACGCCATCCACCATCGATTTGAGGATCTCCTCAGCTTTCGACTTCGCCGGAAAAACCACCGGCTGAATCCCCTGTGCCCTTAGGAGGCGCAGGATGTTTCGTTTCATTCCGCAGTCGATCGCCGCCACCCGGTGACGCACGGGCGCCATCTTCTTCGTCTCGGAGCCCAGCTTTCCCGGAAAATCTTTCCCCTCCGGATCCCACTCAAAAGACTTCTTCGTGGTCACCTCGCCCACATAGTCCGTCGCACCCAACCCGGCCCATTCCCGGGCCCTGCGCACCGCCTCCTCGCCCGACATTCCGTTGGTCGCTAGCACCCCTTTCATTGCGCCTTGGGTCCGTAACTTTCTTGTGAGCGCCCGGGTGTCTACACCTTCCACCGCCGGCACTTTGTTTCGCTGGAGATAGACCTCGAGGCTCTCCCGGTTCCGCCAGTTGCTGGCCCGCCGCGAAAGTCTCCGCACGAGCAGTCCTGCCACCTGCACCCGGTCCGACTCCTCATCCTCCGGATTGATCCCGGTGTTGCCGATTTCGGGACAGGTCAGGGCCACCACCTGCCCCCGGTAGCTGGGATCGGTCAAAATCTCCTCATACCCGGTCATCGAGGTGTTGAAGCACATCTCCGCGGCCACCCAACCCTCCTGCCCGAACCCACGCCCCCGCAGGATCGTTCCGTCCTCGAGCCCGATGATGCCTTCCATCCGGAAAATTTACTTTTTTGGCGCCCGCCCGTCGAGGTCGTGCCGGACTTCTCCCCCCACGATTGTGAACACCGCCCGGCCCTTCAGTTCCCTCCCCTCGAACGGAGTGTTCCGGCTCTTGCTCCGGAACTCCTCTTTTCTCACGGTCCACTTTCTTTCGAGGTCAATCACCGTCACATCGGCCGGCGCCCCCTCATTCAAAGTCCCCCGGCCCAATCCAAAGTAGTCGGAAGGTAGGTTTGTCATCTTCGAAACCACATCCGCCAACGCCATCCGCTGGCCATGGACCAGCTCCGTCAGGTACACGCCCAGCGCCGTTTCCAGGCCCACCACGCCAAAAGGGGCTTCATCAAATTCCACCTCCTTCTCGTAGGAGCAGTGCGGGGCGTGGTCGGTCGCCAGAAACCGGATCGTTCCATCCGCCACCGCCTCCCGCACCGCCTTCACATCCGCCGCTGTCCGCAACGGTGGGTTCATTTTGAAGTTCGTGTCATATCCCTCCACCAGCTCCTCGGTCAGACAGAGATGATGAGGGGAGGCTTCCCCATCGATCCGCACCCCCCTCGCCCGGGCTTCGCGCAGAATCCGCACCGATCCCGCCGAACTGAGATGCTGGCAAACCACCCGCGCGCCGGTCAGCTCCGCCAGGAGCGCATTCCTCGCCACAATCACCTCCTCGGCAATGCCGGGCCAGCCGGGTAAACCGAGGATTCTCGACCACTTCCCCTCGTTCATCACGCCGCCGGCCGAAAGGCTCTTGTCCTCGCAGTGATCCAGAACCGGCAGATCAAACATCTTGGCGTACTCGAGCGCCCTCCGCATCAACTCCGCACTTTGGATGCAGTGGCCGTCGTCGGTGATCGCCACCACGCCCGCTTGCCGCAGAGCTCCGATCGGAGCTAGTGCCTCGCCCTTCTGCCCAAGCGAGATCGCCCCGGTCGCAAACACATGGGCCACCCCGGTCTCCTTCGCCCGCTGGCGCATCCAGGCAATCGTATTGGGCCCGTCCGCCACCGGAGAGGTGTTGGGCATCGCAATCACCGAGGTGAATCCTCCCGCCACGGCGGCCGCCGTGCCCGTGGCGATCGTCTCCTTGGCCGACTGGCCCGGCTCCCGCAGATGCACATGCGGGTCGATCAGTCCCGGCGTCACCACCAATCCGTCCACTTTCACCACCACGGCATCCTTGGAGGGTTTGCCGGCGGCAATCTTTCCGTCACGGATCAACACATCCCCCGGACCGTCCCGCTTGGAACCGGGGTCCAGAACCCTGCCTCCCTGGAGAAGGATCTCGCTCATGACTCTCCCAACCCCCGTCCGCCCGAGACGAGATAAAGAACCGCCATCCGTACCGCCAACCCGTTGGTCACCTGGTCTAAAATCACCGACTGCGCCCCGTCGGCCAGTTCGCTGGCAATTTCCACCCCGCGATGGACCGGTCCCGGATGCATCAGCAGGACTCCAGGCTTACACCTCTTGAATCGGTCCAAATTCAGCCCAAACAGCCCCGCATATTCTCCCACGGAAGGCAATCGTGCCTGCACCATCCGCTCATGCTGGATCCGCAGCAGGTTGATGACGTCCGCCTGCTCCAGTTCCTGGTCCAAGTCGTAGGCCACCTTAACTCCCAGTTCGGCGAACTCTTTCGGCAGCAGGGTCGGCGGCCCCACCAGCGTCACCTTGGCCCCCAACTTGGTCAGAGCCCAGAGATTCGAGCGGGCCACCCGGCTGTGAATGATGTCCCCCACGATCAGCACCCGCACCCCTTCCAGTTTTCCCAGCCGTTCCTGGATCGTGAAGGTGTCGAGCAGCCCTTGGGTCGGATGCTCATGGGCCCCATCGCCCGCATTGATGACTGAGGCTTTCAGCCGCCGCGAAAGGAAGTGGGCGGCTCCGGCCGACCGGTGACGGATCACGATGACGCCCGCTTGGAGAGCCTCCAGATTCTTGGCGGTGTCGGAGAGCGTCTCCCCTTTCCGCAAACTGCTCGAATCCTTGTCCAAGGAGACCACGTCCGCGCTCAACCGCACCGCCGCCAACTCAAAGGAGATCTTCGTGCGCGTGCTTGGCTCGACAAAGAGGTTCACCACTGTCCGGCCCTGCAGCGACGGCACCTTTTTGATCGGCCGGCCGAGGATTTCCTTGAAAACCTTGGCCGTGGCCAGCACCTGATTCAGTTCATCGACCGACAGCTCCCGCAGGGAGAGAAGATCCTTCTGATGCCAGACCGCGCTCATGCCGCCCCTTTCTCCAGGACCACGGCATCTTCCCCGTCCTGCTCGCTCAGCCTGACTCTCACCTTTTCATTGGGCGAAGTCGGCAGGTTTTTGCCGATGTAATCAGGCCGGATCGGCAGCTCCCGGTGGCCGCGGTCCACCAGCACGGCCAGTTGGATCACCTTGGGTCGGCCCAAATCACAGAGCGCGTCCATGGCGGCCCGGATCGTCCGGCCTGTATAGAGCACATCGTCCACCAGGATCACCGTCTTGTCCTTCACATCGAACAGCACCTCGCTGCTCTTGGGCACGGGAATGTTTTGGGCGAGGTCGTCCCGGTGGAAACTGATGTCGAGAGAGCCCACCGGCAGGATTTGCCCGGGCTCGATCTGGGAGAACTCTTTGGCGAGGCGGTGGGCCAACGGCACCCCGCGGGTCTGGATGCCGATCAGCGCAACATTTCCCTTGGGATGCCGTTCGGCAATTTCATGGGCAATGCGTCGGACCGCGCGGCGCACGGCTTCCCCGTCCATCAACTGTCCGCTCATCTTCACCTCCTTGGGGAACTCTCTGTTTCCCCTTAAAGGACGCGTGATGCGTCTGAAAGTGTTCTATCCGCCCGCCCGCTCCTTGGCGATGGCTTTTTCCCTTTGGGAACGCCACTCCGAGCGGTGCTTCACAATCCAGTCCAACAGAGCCTTTTCAAAGCCCACGTCCTGACCGGCCTGCTCGCTGAGATACCATTTGTGACGAAGGATTTCTTCCCGCTCCAGAAGGAACTCGCGGTAGAGCGCGGAATTACGGAAGACCGCGTTAGGGTCGGTGGCCAGGCTGGGTGATCCCGCGCCGCTCATTACCAGTAACTTGGATGTCTTCCCCAGAAGTGCAAGGGGGATGTGTCAAAAGGGTTACGATTTAAAACGCTTATCTTGAATTGGTTGGAAATAGTATTTTTCTGACCTTATTCCCCAGATCGGCAAACACAGCTCCGGAGACCGATCCCTGGCCGGCCAAGACCACAGGCTTCCCCTCGTCTCCGCCCTGCCGGGCCATTGGATCCAGGGGAATCTCCGCCAGCAGGGAAACTTTCTGGCGCTCCGCCTCCTTGGCTCCTCCGCCCGATCCAAAGATGGCGTGCCGCTCCTTGGATCCCGGCGGGCAGAAATAACTCATATTTTCCACCAAACCCAAAATTTCCACGTTCACCTTCCGGAACATGGCGATCGCTTTGCGGGCGTCGATCAGTGCCACCTCCTGCGGCGTGGTCACAATCAGCGCACCGTCCAGTGCCACCGTTTGCACAATCGTCAACTGGATGTCCCCCGTGCCCGGCGGAAGATCCAGCACCAACACGTCCAGATCGTCCCAAGCCACCTGCCGCAGGAACTGTTGGGTAAACCGCGTCACCATCGGCCCACGCAGGGCCGCCGGGCTGTCATCCCCCAAAAGCATCCCCATGCTCATTAGTTTCACCCCGTGCACCTCGGCCGGAAAGATTCGCTCGGTCCCCTCTTCCACCCGCAACCCCTCCCGGCAACCGAGCATCAACGCCTGACTGGGCCCATATAGGTCACAATCACACAACCCCACCTTCAAACCCTCCTTGGCCAGCTGCACCGCCAGATTGGCCGCTACGGTCGATTTCCCCACGCCTCCCTTGCCGCTGGCCACCGCGATGATTTTCTTCACGCCCGGGATCCCCTGCGGGCCCGTCGTCGCGGTGGACTGCGGCGGCGCCACTTCCGTCTCGATCGTCACGCTTTTGACGGGGG
>RGTE01000068.1 GCA_010025475.1 Verrucomicrobiota bacterium | reverse complement strand
GTTACGGGGCCGACGATCTGCACGGGACAATCGAGGAGGAAAAAATCTTTCACATGGCGGGTGCGCAGACTCCCCTGGGACAGACGAGAGGTAGCTTGGAGCGCGCCATCCGGGAGGCGGGAAGGGAGCCAGTGGAGAGGAACACGTTCTACGAGACAATTTTGAGATAAGAAGTTCGGGCTGGTACAAGGTGGAAGGCGGGAAGTGGGGTGGTTATCATGAAAAAATGAAGATCGGTTGCGTTCCCTACGGGCATGCCAGGCCCTTTGCCAAAGCGTGGGAGGGGAGCGAGCCGGTCTGGGCACACCCCAAGGAGCTAGCGCAGAAACTATGGGCCGGAGAGGTGGACTTGGCGCTGGTGCCGGTATGGGAGGTGCTGACCCGGTCGGGGACCCGGGTGTTGGAAGGGGTGGCGATCGGATCCAAGGGTGAAGTCAGGAGCGTGGGGGTTTTTCACGACCAGCCGTTGCCAGAATGCCGATCCATTCAGCTGACGCCCCATTCGGCCACCTCCGTTCAGCTTTGGAAACTACTGGCCCAGCATTTGGGAATTTCCTTGGCGGAAAAGAACCCGGCCGACGCCCGGCTGCTGATTGGGGATGTGGCCTTGGAGGAGTGGAACCGCAGAAATGGCCAGGGGGTGCTGGATCTGGGAAGAGCCTGGACCGAGTGGACGGGGAAGCCGTTTGTCTTTGCAGTCTGGGCCTTTGGGCCAAAAGTCCGGCTTGAGCCGGCGGATTTGGACAGGTTCCGTGAGGCGTTCCGTGAAGGCATCGGGAGGCGTGCCGGGCTGGCCGGGGACGAGAAGGAAAAAGAGTATCTGACGCGCTGCATTCGTTACGGGCTGGGGCCGGAGGAGAAAGATGGACTGGCCGAATTTGCGAAACGGGGCGGACTCGGGAAGGTCGATATCGCATGGGTTTGAAAAAAGCCAATGCCTTGGCGGGGGAAGTGAGTCCCTACCTGCTGCAGCACGCCCATAATCCGGTGGTTTGGATGCCGTGGGGGCCGCCGGTGTGGGAAAAGGCCAAGGCCGCAAACAAGCCGGTGTTTCTCAGCATCGGCTATTCCACCTGCCACTGGTGCCATGTGATGGAAAGGGAGTCGTTCGAGAATGAGAAGACGGCGGAACTTCTCAATCGCGACTTTATTCCGGTGAAAGTGGACCGCGAGGAGCGGCCGGATGTGGATCGGGTGTACATGACGGCAGTGCAGGCGATGACCGGGCAGGGGGGGTGGCCGCTTTCGGTCTGGCTCACGCCAGAAGGGAAACCGTTTTTTGGGGGAACTTATTTTCCTCCCCATGGGGCTTACGGCCGCCCGGGCTTTCCCGAGGTGCTCCAGCAAATCGCTTCCGCGTGGAGGGAGAGGAAAGGGGAGGTGGAGAGCTGGGCGGAGAAGCTTTCTGCCCAAATCCGCGCGGTGGGAGAGAGCTCGGTGGGACCAGGGGAGATTCGGGATGCACAAAAGATTCTGCAGACGGCAACGGAGGAGTTGGCGGCGGAATATGACCGCAAGCATGGCGGTTTTGGCGGGGCACCCAAGTTTCCGCGTCCGAGCCAGCCCCTGTTTCTGCTGCGGCGGTCCTATGCCGAGAGAAGCGAAAAGCTGTTGGAGATCGTGCGGCATACCGGCCGAGCGATGGCCTCCGGCGGCATTTACGACCAGGTGGGGGATGGGTTTCACCGTTATGCGGTGGACGCAGGCTGGGCGGTGCCCCACTTCGAAAAAATGCTGTACGACAACGGCCAGCTGATGGCCTTTTATGCGGAACTGGGCACGGCAACGGGAGAGCTTTGGCCGGGACAAGTGGTGGCGGGGATCGACCGCTATCTGCAGAGGGATATGCGGATGGAGGGCGGGGGGTTGGCTTCTGCGGAGGACGCCGACAGCGAGGGGGTCGAGGGTAAGTTTTATGTCTGGAAACTGACCGAGGTAAGGGCGTTGGCCTCGGAGGAGGAGTGGCAGACGGCCCAGCGGTTCTGGGAGATGAGTGAAGAGGGAAACTTCATGGATCCCCATCATCCCGAACGGGGTTGGAACGTGCTGGCTCGAAAACGAATCCCCTCGAAAGAGGAGGAGGTGTGGTTGGGGTCTCTGCGTTCCAAGTTGGCCTGCGAACGGGGCAAGCGGACCCGCCCGGGGAGGGATGATAAAATTCTTTGTGCGTGGAACGCCTTGGCCATCTCCGGCTATGCACGGGCGGCGCGATGGGGGGGGGCGGTCGCCTACGCGAAAAGCGCCCGGGAAATATGGGCGTTTGTGGAGAAAGAGATGACGCGGACGGATGGAACGCTGATCCACCGGTGGAGATTGGGAAAAAAGGACGAGGTGCAGCTACTGGAAGATTATGCATCGATGGTTCAGGCGCTGGTGGACTTGCATCAGGCCACCCTCGAGACTTCCTGCCTCCACCGAGCCATCCAGTTATCGGAGATCCTGCTGGAGAAGTTTGAAGACCGGGGGGGAGGAGGTTTATGGGCAACGGCAGACCGGAGTTTGCTGGCCCGCATGAAGGATGATTACGACGGGGCGGAGCCTAGCGGGAACGCGACGGCAGCTTTGGCTTTGGCTGAGCTGGGGCGGTTGACGGATGACAAACGCTGGACGGAGGCTGCCGGACGGGTTCTGGACTGGCTGGGAGAGAGGCTGCGGAGGCTGCCCCAAGCCGTGCCTCATGCCCTGATCGCTCTGGAAAGGTTTCATGAAGCTCCCGCTCGGCTGGTGTTGGTGGGACCTTGGCCTGGAGAGGAGTTGGAGGTGTTGCGAAAAGTGGCCGGGACGGTCTATCGACCCGATGTGTTGATGACGCGGGCAGACGGAAGTCACCCGAGTGAGTTTGTGCGGTCCTTGGCCGCGCAGGCCAAGAAAGCGACGGCGTTTTTATGCGAGGGAAACCTCTGCCGAAAGCCTGTCTTCCGGCCTGACGATTTGATTCGGGAATTCAAGAAACCGGCTTAAGCCCGGTCAGCGGGGGCCGAGTTCTTCCTGTTCGTAAATAATCAGATCGTCGAGAGCCCGGGCAAAATCCTCCATGCCGCTGGCCGGCATAATGATCCGATCCCGCCGGCCACCCACGTCTTCCGTGATCCGCAGGAAGCGGCCCCGGTCGTTTTCCTTAAGATCAAGAAAGAAGGTCTTTCTCTCAATCTGCACCTTTTCCGAGCGCAGCGTTCGTTCCCCTTCACGGTCCATAAACAATCCCTCCCTTTCCGGTTGAAGGTAGGGCAAGCGGACCCAAAGCTCAATCGGAACCGAAGCGGGAGGAGGGTGGAAGGTGGAAAGCGGGGAGAAGCCTCAATCGAGGCTGCGCAAGGTGAGGTCGTCCTCGTCGAAGCCAAGGAAGTGGCCCAGCTCGTGGAGATAGGTGGTGCGAACCTCTTCGGAAAAGATTTGAGGGTCTCCCCCGGCCAAGTCCCAAAGATTTCGCAGATAAAGGAGGATGCGGGGAGGGGGATCCGAGGAGGCGGGGTCGGCTTCAAGCCGGCTGGCACCTTCGAAAAGCCCGAGAAGGTCGGGCTCGAAGCCCTGGTCGAGAATCGCCTGGTCGGGCACATCCTGAAAGAGGGTCACGACGGGTTCGGATGCGGAGCGGAGTTCGGGGGGAAGACGGGCACGGATTTTTTCAACGCTGTCCGCGGCGAGTTGATGCAGATCGGGTTTCAATCCTTTTGAAAGGTTAAGTTGACGATAAGGAAAAGCCACTTCGGGAAACCTCCCCAAGCCGCCCCGCCGAAGATTGAACTTAAAATGCGCGGAAGGGGCGGGCATTCTGAGGGGATGGGGCGGGCAGTTTTTTTTCTGACGGCGATCGCGTGGGTCGCCGGGGCCCAAGGCCAAGGCAAGTGGGGGATGGTGGACACGCGTGGGGCGGTCAGGATTCCCGAGCAATACGATGAGATTGGGTTGTTTCGCGGGGATTTGGCCAAGGGATTGCCTTTGCCGGAATTTTTGCCGGGTCAGAAGGGGGCCAAGATTGTGAAGTGGATGAAGACGGAGGGTCAGGAAGTGAAGAAAGGCGAAGCCCTGGCACAGCTGGAGTTAAAAGACCCGGCCATTCCGGTCACGGCGCCGGTGAACGGGATGTTGACGAAAATCGGGGTACCGGCCGGGGGGGCGGCGATTCCGGGATCCTCTTTGGGAAATGTCCGGGTTTTGGGGATCGTCGGCCCATTTGAAAAAAAGCAGTTTGAGGTCGAGTGCCCGAGTTTTGGTCCGAACTCCGGATCGGCCACCGTGGTGCGATGGCTAAAGTTGGAAGGTGACGCGGTTATCAAGGGGGAGAAAATCGCCGAGATCCGGCCCACGCAGGCGATGGCGGCGGTGCTTTCGCCGGGCACGGGGACTTTGGTGAAGATCGAGATCAAGGAGGGGGAGGAGGCTTCGACCGGTCAAGTGATTGCGCGCATGGGAGTGGGACGGGTGCCGGTACGGTCCGGCAGAGACTGGTTTTTTGTGGACGAACGCGGCAACCGGGTGAACGCCACCCGGTTTGACCAGGTCGGGATCGTGCAGGGGGGGATGGCTCCGGCACGCTTGGGGGAGCGATGGGGTTTTGTTGATGGGGAAGGGAATCCAATCGGTACGATGGACTACGATGAAACCCGTGAAGTGTGGGGCGGGCTGGCAGCGGTCAAGATCAAGGATCGGTGGGGTTACGTTGCCTGCCAGAACGGTGTCCTGAAAAACGCAATTCCCCCGAGGTTTTACCAAGCCAAGGATTTTGCCGAGGGGCTGGCAGCGGTGGAGGAAAGTGAAGATGCGCCGGTTGACGAGCAGGCGGAGCCGAAACTGTTTGAGGAGAAGGAGGACAAGAAGCCGGCGGGCCCCGCCGCCTGGGGCTATATTTTGCCGAGTGGAAAGTTGTGGATCCGTCTTGATTATGCCGAGGCGGGCAAGTTCCTTGATGGCCGCGCCGCCGTCCGGCCGGAAGGGGAGGGATCGCCTCTGGTGCTCATCGACAGCAAGGGCAAGGTAAGAACCACGGGTCCCTACCGTGGGTTGGTGCCGCTGGGAGAGAAACGGGCGGCCTGGAAAAGAGAGGCGGGATGGGGGTTGATGGATTTTCAGGAGAAGGTGGTGGATCTTTCGCCGGGAGGTGAGGCCCAGGATGTTCTGATGGCCGTGGGCCCATTCGGAAATGGCTTGGCGCCGGCGAAAGAAAAAAGCGGCAAATGGGGTTATCTTAATTCGCAGGGAAAGTGGGTGATCGCGCCCCGTTTCGAGAGAGCAGGAATTTTCCGCAACGGGCTGGCGGCGGCCAAAGAGCCGGGTGCAAGATGGGGTTATCTCAAGACGGATGGAGCTTGGGGGATCGAGCCGAAGTTCAGTCGGGTCCGAATTTTTTCCGACGGCTTGGCGGCTGTTTCGGTGGCCGGAGAAGCCGAGGCGGGTCCAGAACCCGAAACCGGGGGGCGTTGGGAATGATGGAATACCAAGATTATTATGAGATTCTCGGAGTCGCCAAGACGGCGACACCCGAGGAGATCCGAAGCGCCTTCCGGAAAAAGGCCCGGGAGTATCATCCCGATGTGGCCAAGGACAAAGTGAAAGGCGCCGAGAAGTTCAAGGAGGTCAACGAGGCTTACGAGGTGTTGAGCGACCCTGCAAAGCGCGCCAAGTACGACCAGATGGGGCGGGAGATGCCTGGCGGTGGTTTTGCGTGGCAGGGTGCCCCGGGCAGCGGGGGTATGCCAGACATGGAGGAGTTCCATTTTGGCGGTACGGGATACAGCGATTTTTTCGAGCATCTCTTTGGGGGGATGGGGGGAGGAGCAGGCGGGTTCCGCGGCCCAAGCGGCCGGCGCATGGCCCGGCGGGGATCCGACATCGAGGGAGATCTCATGGTGACGT
>RGTE01000067.1 GCA_010025475.1 Verrucomicrobiota bacterium | reverse complement strand
TCCGGTCGACCCTTGCCCCCGGACTTGGGTGTGAGCGGCGGCAATTACACAGATGCGGAAATCTGGACGGGGGGGGAGATGACCATTGCCAGCACGATCGCGGAGGTTCCCCCCATCAAGCGGGCGAGGGAATCGACCCTCATCCAAGAGGATGAGGCAGACGCGGAGGAGATCTTGTCCTCCTCTTTGTCCCAGAAGGAGTTGGAGATCAAGCGTCCGCCCCAGGATCGGGGTCTGCAGAGGGCGGGCGACCTGCTCCGGGCCCTTCGCAAGATGCCCCCAAACCGGCGGGCATAGATTGACCCGCAGGATTTTCGGGACCATTTTTTTCGGCTAGGATGGATTTGTGAAACGGGTTGTTTTTGTCTGCACCGGCAATGTTTGCCGAAGCCCCATGGCGGAGGAGCTTTGCCGAAGGGAATTGAATGGCGAGCGTGCCATTGAAGTGGAATCCGCCGGCATCGGGGCGGTCAGCGGGCAGACACCCAGTCCGCACGCCGTGGAGGTGATGCGGGAGCTGGGCAGCGACATCTCCCGGTTGCGCAGCAAGCCCATCACGGCCGAACAGGTGCGTCGGGCGGATCATATTTTCGTGATGACCTACGGGCACCTCGATTCCCTCCTGCTTCTTTACCCGAACGCGGCGGATAAAATTTTTCTTCTGCGGGAATTTCAACCCGGGCTTTCCCCGGAAGAGCGCGAGGTGGACGATCCGATCGGCCAATCGCGGGAGACGTACCGGGCCTGTCGCGACCAGATCCGGCAGGCGATTCCCCACCTGCTGGAGGTGGTGCGCAACGGCAAGGTGCCGGCCATGGCCGGTGCGGCCGGCCAGATGACCGTGGGATTGGGAGGCGACGCCACGGCCAGGATCCTGCTGGCCGAGGCGACCGAAGTGCTCAGGCGGGAAGGCTTTGCCACCCTGAGTCTTCCGTCCAACGATGTGGCGGAATTTCCGGAAATCGCCAAAGCGGCTGCCGAGGCGATTTCCGAGGGCCGGATCCAGGGTGCGGTGCTGGTGGGGAGAACGGGAATCGGGCTGGCGATGGCGGCCAACCGTTTTCCCAAAGTGCGGGCAGCGGCGGTGGACACCCCCGAGGCGGCACGGAAGTCGCGGGAACGTTACAATGCCAACGTGCTTTGCCTGGGGGCGGACGAACTGGGAGCTTCCGATGCGCGGGCGTGTGTGCAGGCGTGGATCACCAGTGCCTTTGCCTCGGGTCGTTTTGAGGGCAGGGTGGAACGGTTGGCTTCGCTCGCGGGAGTCGGCCGGGGGGAGGCGGTGGGTCCCGATTTGGCCAGGACCGATCCGGTGGTGGCGGAGGCCATCCGTCAGGAGCATCGGCGGCAGTCCGAAAACATCGAGCTGATCGCCTCGGAAAATTTCACGAGTGCGGCGGTGATGCAGGCCCAAGGCAGTTGCCTGACCAACAAGTATGCGGAGGGCTACCCGGGCCGCCGCTGGTACGGGGGGTGCGAGCATGTGGACGTGGTGGAGCAGGCGGCGATCGACCGGGCGAAGGAACTTTTTGGGGCGGAGCACGCGAACGTGCAGCCCCATTCCGGCGCGCAGGCCAACACCGCCGTGTACTTCGCCTTCCTCAAGCCGGGCGACAAGATCCTGACCATGGATCTGGCTCACGGGGGCCACCTTACCCACGGTCACCCGAAAAATTTTTCCGGGATGTTTTATACCGTGCGTCACTACGGGGTGCAGGAGAAGACGGAACTGGTGGATTACGATTCGCTGGAACGGGCGGCGGTAGAGTTCCAACCGAAGATGATCACCGTCGGGGCTTCGGCCTATCCGCGGCTGCTGGACTACGCGCGGATGCGGGAAATTTCCGACAAGGTGGGAGCGCTGTTGTTTGCGGACATGGCCCACGTTTCCGGACTCGTGGCCGGCGGGGTGCACCCGAATCCGGTGCCGTATGCGGATTTCGTGACCACCACGACCCACAAGGGTCTGCGCGGACCGCGGGGCGGGATCATTCTTTGCAAGGCGAAGTACGCGAAGGAGATCGACGCGATGGTCTTCCCCGGGGTGCAGGGTGGACCCCTGATGCATGTGATCGCGGCCAAGGGCGTCTGTTTCCTCGAGGCGCTCAAGCCGGAGTTCAAGACGTATCAGGCCCAGGTGGTGCGGAACGCCCGGGCTTTGGCCGAAGGATTGAAGCGGAATGGTTATCGGATCGTTTCCGGCGGGACCGACAACCATCTGATGCTGGTGGACCTCCGGCCGGCAGGGATGGACGGCAAAATCGCGCAGGAAGCCCTCGACCATGCCGGCATTACCGTGAACAAGAATTCCATTCCGTTCGACACCGCTTCGCCGATGCGGCCCTCCGGGATCCGTTTGGGCACGCCGGCGATGACCACCCGGGGCATGCGGGAATCGGAAATGTTCGACATTGCGAACCTCATCCATCAAGCGTTGCAGCAGCGGAATGATCCGGCGGGGCTGGAGGCGGTGCGGGGCGAAGTCCGGAAACTGACCGCACGGTTCCCGCTGCCAGCCTGAGGCGGGGCGGTTGCAGGCGCCCGCAGATCTACAGGTCGTCGGTTCCGAGTTGGCGATCCGCTGGCCGGACGGGAAAGAAAGCTATCTCCCTTTGGAGGAGTTGCGGAAACGCTGTCCCTGCGCGGCTTGCTGCGGGGAAGCGGGACTGACGCGACATCTTCCGGGGGCAGGGGCTGAGCTAACTTCCGAAAGCTTTCGGCTGAAGGGGATGCAGGCCGTGGGGGGATACGCCATTCAGCCCACATGGGAAGACGGTCACGGCACGGGGATTTATTCGTGGGAGTACCTAAAGAAGATCACCAGCGCGGACTGAGCGCGAAGAAGTTGTCGTGAATGGGAACGTGAAGGTGGACGGGGGCGAGAAGGGGAAGCTGAGGGTGGGAAAGGGGGAGATCTTTGCCTGGTGCTGGTACGATTTCGCCAACAGTGCCTTTGTGACGGTGGTGGTGACGGTGGTGGGCGGGGTCTTTTTTACCCGATCCGTGTGCGGCGGGGCCCCGTGGGCGGAGTTTGTCTGGGGTGCGGCGTTGTCCACTTCCGCGGCACTGGCCATGCTGGCCGGGCCGGTGCTGGGGCGATGGGCCGATCGCAAAGCATCGAAGAAACCCCTGTTGGTCTGGCTGACTCTCGCCTGTGTCGGAGCGACGGCCTGGATCGGTCTTTCCGGCAGAGGCGTGGCGGTGGTCATCGGATGCGTGGTGGTGGCGAACGCCAATCTGGTGGCCGCGTTTTTGCCCGAGCTGGCCCCGCCGGGGCAAAGGGGGCGGATTTCCGCCTACGGTTGGGCTTTTGGTTATCTGGGCGGACTGGCTTCCCTGGCTTTGGCCCTCTGGATTTTGTCCCAGGGAGGGGACGCGGCAAAAAAAGTGTTCCCGGCAACGGCGGGATTCATGATGCTGGCAGCCCTGCCGACGATCCTTTTTCTGCGGGAGCGGGCCCAGCCCATCCCGGAATCGGAAATCGAGCCCGGTTGGCGCGACCTTTGGGCGACGGTACGGAATCGTCCTGAGTTGCTCCGGTTGCTTTTGGGGTTGGGCGCCTCCCTGACCGGGCTGAGCGCCGTGGTGGGATTCTCCTCGATTTACGCCACCAAGGAGATCGGTTTCAGTCTGGAGGACACGGTGAAGCTGTTTGTGGTTTTGCAGGTGGCGGCGGCGGTGGGGGCGCTGGTCACGGGTCCATGGCAGGATCAAACCGGGGCGAAGCCGGTGCTGCTGTCGGCCTTGGGGTTATGGATTGTGGTGAGCCTAGGAGCATGGCTGAGCCATTCGACCGGATCGTTTTACGCGGTGGCGGCGATGGCGGGACTGGGGATGGGATGGTTGCAATCGGCGGGCCGCGCGGCCGTGGCGGAGATCACGCCGCTGGGTCAGCAGGGGGAGGTGTTTGGCTTGTGGGGATTTGCAGGAAAATTGGCGGGAATCGTCAATCGTCGGGCCGCTGGCGTTTGGAGCGTTGGCCTCCGTGGCGGGGTTGCGGGAGGCGGTGATTCTCAACGGGGTGTGGTTCATTTTGGGGGCGTGGACTCTTTGGGGAGTAGATAGAAGATAGCATTTAGGAGATAGGGGGATTGTTAGGGAAACATTCGGAGGTTGTTTCAGAGTCCAAGGGGAAGCGGTGGGCAGAATCGGGTAGGAAGATAGAAAAAGAGGATGAGCCCGAGGCCATGGGAGCAGGACAGCAGTTCCAAAAAGAAGGAGATGGTCTCCTACAAAATTCTCGGGCTGGGACGGGAGATGAAGTCGAAACGCCGGCGGACGGCGGCGGAGGATGCGGGTTTGTACCGGTATATCGGGGAGGGGACGGCGGAGCGGCCGTGGCTGAAGGTGACAAGGATGGATTATTTGGTGACCCGCCGGGTGGTGATGATCGAGCTGCTGGGCAACAGGTCGGCGAGGGATGCCGACCGGCTCAAGATCGAGAGAAAGACCTACGATTTGATGGCCCGGCGGCAGGAAGCGGCCACGGGGCTGCAGGAGTCGTTCCGGCAGGCGCACGGCCGCGGAATGACGCCGCGCGAGCTGGAGTTGTACAGCCGGGCGGGCGGGATGGAGGGCAAGGGCAGGGATCCCAAGGCGGCGGCCGATGGAATCCGGAAACGGTTGCTGGCGGAGGTGGTGGAGAAAGTGGAAAACCGCGCGCGGGGCGGTCAGATGCGACTGCAGGAGGCGTGGGCGGCGGCGGCGGGTGAGGAGTCGGCGCAGGAGGCGATTCTTGACCGCGTCGACGGACTGAAGGGGGTGGCCTATCTGCGGTGCCTGAGTTCAACTCGCCGGCATGAGCTGGCCAGGCGGGAGGATTTGAAAACGAAGCTTTCCGAGAAACTTGGAGTAAAGATTCGAAGACTAGCGTTTCGGTAAACGGCCGGGCCTTGGTCTTTTACGATTACGTTTACGAGGCCTTCCAGCAGGGCAGTTTCGTAAATGTAAACCTCAACGGAATCGAAAAAATTAGTACTTCACCGAACAACCATACGGGGTGGTCTTTGGCGTGGGGACGGGTTTCCCGGCGAGGGCGGCATCCAGGGTCTGGCGGACGTAGTTTTCGGCCTTGGCGATGTCAGCGGAATCCGTGGAGCGGATACTGTCAATGGCGCCGGCGTAAATGACTTTTCCCTCCTGATTGATGACGAACATGTCCGGGGTGGTCTTGGCCTCGTACTTTTGTCCCACTTCCCCGGCGGGATCGAGCAGAACGGCGGTGGGCGAGGCGCTCTTGTCCTTGGTGTCGGCGTCGGCTTGGGGACCGGTACGGTGGCCCTGTTTGCCGGGGGCGGAGGAGAGGATGGACAGCCAGACAACGCCCTTGGCGGTGTATTCCTTTTGGAGCTTCTGCATATTGCCGCTGCCGTAATGCTTTTTCACGAAGGGACAGTCGTGGTTCAACCATTCCAGAACGACGATCTTTCCGCGGAATTCGGACAGCTTGCGGGGTTGGCCTTTGGAATCGTTGAGGGTGAAGTCGGGGGCTTCCTGGCCGGGTTCAAGGGCGGCGAAAGCCGAGAGATGGAGGATGAAGCCGCCAAGGAGAGGGAGGAGGTATTTCATCAAGCAAACATTCCATGGAACATGGGGGGGTCAAGTCGGGATGAACGGGGTCAAGGGGAAGGTGGAAAACGAGAGGTGGAAAGTGAGATTAGGAAGAAGATTAAGTTGAAGTTAGGCACGGGAAATCAATGATGGGCGGGTGAAGGGTAAAAACGGGGTTCATCACGGGGGCCTGATGGAGGCAGTCAGGGGTTTCTTCGGGCGTGAAGGAGCTTTGGCGGGGGCGAAGGGATATGAGTCGCGACCGGGGCAGGCGAAAATGGCGGAGAAGGTGGCGGAGGTGATCGAGGGGAAGCGACACCTCGTGGTGGAGGCGGGCACAGGAACGGGCAAAAGTCTGGCTTATCTGGTGCCGGCAGCCTATGCGGCCGGCGAGTTGGGACGGAAAGCCATCGTCAGCACCTATACGATTCATCTCCAAGAGCAGTTATTTGGGAAAGACGTGCCGATCGTGCAGTCGTTGGTGCCATTTGAGTTCACTGCGGCTTTGCTGAAGGGGCGTCAAAATTATCTTTGTCCGCATCGGTTGAAGAAAGCCCAGGCACAGCAGGG
>RGTE01000066.1 GCA_010025475.1 Verrucomicrobiota bacterium | reverse complement strand
CGCTGGGCTGGGTGGCCACCGCCTGGGAGGCGATGGCGGCCTTTCCGCCGCCACCGGCCTCGGCCACGAGAAGACGCGTTTGGCTGGGGGCGATCTCAATCGCGTCAGGGACGGTGGGGGAAACGGAATCCGGCGGTGCGCCGGGCGAAAGGGAAAGACATGTTTGGGTGGGGGCAACCGTTTCCAACATGTTTTCCCCGCGGGAACCAAGGACCAGGACCGAAAAAGAGATGAGGAAGAAGAGAGTTCGCATGGTTAGAAACGGTAAATCAGGTTCAGACCGGTACCGGCGTTGAAGGCTTCAAACGTGCCGGTTTCCTCGACCTGGGTGCTATCGCTTTTGGTCCAACTCACAAAGGCGCGCAGGGAGAGATATTCGATGGGGGACCAAGTCACCGATGCCCCGTACGTCTGCTGGATGTCCAGACGGTCGTAATTATTAAATTGTTTTTCCGATGGAGGGGTATCAGGGCTGGTGCCGGGTTGGAGGCCTGTATATTTTGCTAATCGAAAACTTGCATAGATTTGTGTGTTTAACTCGCGCATGGGGTTTGTGACCCAGGCAAAAGTAAGATTATTGTCCGTCCGTGAAAAATTGGTGGGATCCGCCAACACATAGGAGGTCCGTGCGGTGACCGAAACAGACTGAATTTCGGCAAAGTTTTTGAACCAAGTGGCCTGCCAGGCAAACGGGTATTCGCTGAGAAAATTGTCCCAGCTCGACCAATTCCTGCCGGTTCCTTCGTAGATGTTAGCCTGAACGGAAAACTCGAGGTAAAGGTCTTCGGAGAACGCCCAACCCAAGGAGCCGTAGGGGTTGGCTACTTGGAAGTTGTTACTTGAAATGCCTTTCTCGTTGAAGTCCGGAGGGCCTGGTTCCGCCTGGGCATAGGTGTAAAACTGGTAACGGAATCCTCCTCGGGGAAAAAACATGGAGTACTGCTCATCCTGAATTTTCGGGGCGAATCCGATTTCCGGGGTGGTGATGATTTGCCAGGCAGCAAACGTGGAGCTGACCGACGAGGCGTAGAGAACATTGCTGTTGTAAAAAGCTTGGGTATCCACCGTCAAAAAGAACCAGGGTTTTCCCTCTTTCTGGGTCATAATTTGGACGTCGCCCATGTCCGGTGAAAGAGGACGAGCGGTCACAGATTCCTCTTCGATCGTCTTGGGGCCTCCAAGTGATTCCGTCTGTTTCAAATCCTGACGGAGTTGCGCATCCTGCCGGGTCTGGGAGGAGACGGCTGCCGCGGCAGAGGGCGTCTGTCCCCAGATCTGGGCTGAATTTAAAAAGAGAATTCCACCCCCCCAAAGGAGGATCGTCCCCAAGGATTTTCGGGTTTTTGCCCATGGTGGCCCGTTGTTCCAATTCACCGCCTCTTTTTAATAAAAAGAAAAAGAAACACAACAAATAGACACTTGAAAATATGTATACTATATATAGTTTTTACTTTAAAAAATGTAATTCTTATATCGTTAATTGGAAACGCTTTTTCCCGATTAATTGATGGGGGATGTTCGCCTAATGTCAGAAAAAAATTCAGATTCGAACCTTCAAGGATCTTTTCTTTCTTTTTATTTTGCGGAATTTGGCAAAAGGCTGGGCATCAGTGGGATTCCCGCTAGTTCGAGCGGAAGATGAATTTCAACAAGGCCCTGCTGGATCCCAGCATACTGTTCTTTGTGCTCGGGGTCGGGGCCGGGTTGATTCGTTCCAATTTGGCCATTCCCTCGCAAATGGCCCGTTTTTTGGCCCTGTATTTGCTGATGGCGCTGGGTCTCAAGGGTGGTTTTTCACTGGCCCAAAGCGGGTTTCACTCCTCCGTTCTGGTGGATCTGGGGTTGGCGGTATTTCTGGCGGTCACGGTTCCCCTGGCGGCTTTTGGATTGCTGAAACGGATCATCGCACCGCTCAACGCCGCCGCGGTGGCCGCCGCTTATGGTTCCGTCAGTGCCGTCACCTTCATCACCACGATGCAGTTCCTGGAAAACCGGGGTATTGAGTTTGGCGGTCACATGTCGGCCGGGCTGGCCCTGATGGAGTCACCCGCCATCCTTTTTGCCGTTTTCATGGCCAATCTGATCCGGGCGCAATCGCCGAAACGGCGGCCCCAAGCACCCGTTGCCGATGCCTCGCCCCGGCACGTCCTGCAGGAGTCCTTTACCGAGGGAACCCAGATCCTTCTCCTCGGCAGCATGGTGGTGGGCTATTTCACCGGAGAGGGGGGCAAGTCGGTGATGCAGCCGTTCACGGGGGACATCTTCAAGGGGATGTTGGCGTTCTTTCTTTTGGATATGGGCATCGCCACCGCCGCTCATTTCAAGGATCTGAAAAAAGTTCCCAAACGGCTGGTCGTGTATGGAGTGGTGGGGCCGCTCGTTCATGCCTGTTTTGCCCTCTGGCTTTGTCAGGCCTTCGGCGTCTCCG
Organism: Verrucomicrobiota bacterium; assembly: GCA_010025475.1. GTDB lineage: Bacteria > Verrucomicrobiota > Verrucomicrobiia > Methylacidiphilales > Verrucolacustridaceae > Verrucolacustris. Next base: position 3,933 of record RGTE01000066.1, on the reverse strand, counting down.
TGGGGAACGGCGTGCTCCTGATGGTGCTCGCCGCCAGCGCCTCCTACATCGCGGTGCCGGCCGTGATCAAGCACGCCATCCCCGAAGCCTCGCCCTTGCTCTATCTGGGCATGCCGCTGGGACTGACCTTTCCGTTTAACATTCTTGTGGGGATTCCCCTGGCGGAAAAGTTTTTGCGCTGAACCGACCCGCTAGCGGACTTGGCGGGCCTTCTTAATCATCTCCGAGCCGTCCTCTTTGCACTTCCCGCAATGCGCGTGAACGGAGGACCAGGAGAGACCGACTAGAATCACGACCAGGATCATCAATCTCATCGGCTTCCAGTATTCAGTTCGGGAGGGCGGTGTCAACGCCCTGCGTCAGCACCCATCCGGCGGAGTTGGTCGCCGAGCAGGTTGAAAAGCAGCAGGCAACCCACCAGCACCGCCGCAGGAAAGACGATCAGCCACCAGGGAGTTTCGACGGGGTTCAACATGGAGGCACCATCGGCAAGCAGGGTCCCCCAACTCGCGAGCGGAGCTTGTACGCCAAGACCAAGAAAACTGAGGAAGGACTCCTCAAGAATCACCGCGGGCAGGGCCAGGGTCAGGTAGGTGATTACAATGGGCAGGACCTGGGGGAGGATTTGTCGAACGAGGATCACGGGGGTGCTTTGGCCAATCAGCCTGGAGGACAAGACAAAGGGCCGCTCCTTGATGGTGAGAACCTGGGCGCGGACGATCCGGGCGAGGGTGAGCCACTCGACCAGGCCCAGACCGACAAAAAGCAGGAGGAGACGCGCATGGGTGGCGAAGGGGGCAAAAAGGGTTCCGTCCAGCATGGCTTTGAGTTTCAGGTCGAACAGGCTGATCAGGACAATGACGAGGACAATCCGGGGCAGGGCGTACAGCACGTCCACAAAACGCATCATCAGGTTGTCGACCCTTCCACCTGTGTAGCCGGCGATCAGGCCGTAGACCACTCCGACCAGAAGGCTGATCGAGGCGCCGACGAAACCCACCAGCAGGGAGATCCGGGCGCCGTACATCAGACGGGTAAGGAGGTCGCGGCCGTGTAGATCGGTTCCGAGCCAGTGATGGGAGCTGGGCGGGAGCAGGTGGTTGTCGGAAAGCTCTCCCACGTCGTAGGGGCTCCCTATCGGTCCCAGGATGGCTGCCAAGAGCAGGAGACCAAGAAGGCCAAGGAGGATGAGGGCTGAACGGGTCAACTTCATGAAGCGGCGCGGATCCTTGGATCCAGCAGGGCGGTCAGCCAGTCGGCGATGAGGTTGAAGAGAAGAAGAAGGAGGCAGTAAACCAGAACCACGCCGGAGACGAGAAAGACGTCCCGATTGATGACGCCGTTAACGAAAAACTGGCCGATCCCGGGGACGGCAAAGACCTCCTCAATCACGAGACTGCCGGTGAGAATATTGGCGGCGAGGGGGCCGGCATAGGCCACGAGCGGGAGCACCGCCGGACGGAGGGCATGCAAATAAACCAGTTTCGTTTCCGTGACACCCTTGGCGCGGGCGGTGCGGATGAAGTCGGAACCGAGGGTTTCCAGCAGGCCGCCGCGGGTGAGGCGGGCACAGACCCCGATGAAGGGAATGGCCAGACAGATGGCCGGTAGGACCAGTTGGGAGAGGGTCCCCCAACCCGCGGGGGGCAGTAGCTTCAGTCCGAATGCGAAAACCAGGACCGAGACAGGTGCGAGGACGAAAGTGGGGGTGGAAAGTGTGAGCAGGGCCACGGAGTTGAGGAACGAGTCCGTTTTCCTGCCGTAGTGAGCGGCTGCCCACGCGCCAAGCGGGACTCCCAATCCAAGGGCGAGGGAGAAGGAAATGGAGCCAAGCAGGAGTGAGCGGGGAAGGGATTGACCGATGATTTCAGCGACGGTTCGGCCGCGAAATTTCAACGAGTCGCCAAGATCGCCCCGCAGGACGTTTCCGCCATAGCGAACCAACTGCTCGGCCAAGGAACCCGATAGACCGAACTTTTCCTCCAGCATCGCCTTGGTGCGGGGATCCAGCGCCCGCTCAGTGGCAAAAGGAGAGCCGGGGGCAATCCGGACGAGAAGGAAGCAAAGAGCGAGAACGGCTAGCACCACAGGGATGGAGGAGAGCAAACGGCGGGTGACGAAGCTGAGCATCGGCTATTTTCCTTTGGGGCCGATTTCGGAAAAGGGGTGCTCATCGAGAAGGTTCGGGAGGAGACCATCCCATTTTTTGGGGTCGAACATCAGGCATCCGACGAAATGATAAAGGGGAAGGATCGGCATGGCCTGAAGGATAAGGATCTCCTCGGCCTGGCCCAGGAAGCGCAGGCGGACGGCGGCGTTGGGCTCGGCCTGCGCCTTGGCGAGAAGGTTGTCATAGGAGGGGTCCGACCAGCCGGTGCGGTTATTTCCGCGTCCGGTGGCAAAGCAGTCGAGGAACGTCAGCGGGTCATCGTAATCACCGACCCAACTGGAACGGGCGATATCAAAATCCAGCGTGTCGAGAGAGCGAAGGTACGTCGCCCACTCCTGATTACGCAGCTCCACTTGGACCCCGAGGGTTCTCTTCCACTGGGCTTGCAATTCCACGGCAATCTGTTCGTTGAGTTCGGATTTGTTGTAAAGGATGGAGATGCGGGGAAATCCTTCGCCGTTGGGATAGCCAGCCTCGCGGAGAAGGGCTTTGCAGGTGAGGGTGTCCTGGACGGGGCCGGAGGGCGGAAGGTAACCGGGCACCCCGCGCGGGGTCAGGGAGAGGGCGATTGGTTCGCCCCCGCGGGTGATCTTTTCCACGACCGCCTCTTTATCGATGGCCAGACTGAAGGCGCGCCGGACCTTGGGGTTATCGAAGGGGGGACGGGTCACGTTGAAGCGATAGAAGTAGGTGGCGAAAAGCGGGGCGGGATGAAAGTCGGGGCGGCCGCGGAGCTTGGGCAGAATCAGGGAAGGGATTAGCCCCTTGTCCAGGAGCACATCGGCCTGGCCGGAGGAGTAGAGGTTGAAGGCGGTGCTGGCCCGGGTGACGGCGAGGGCATCGATCCGGTTCAGGCGCACCCGGTCGGCGGAGTGGTACCGGGGGTTTTTTTGCAGGGAGACCCGGTCATTGACCTGCCAGGCTTTTAACAGATACGGGCCGTTGCCCACCCAGTGTTCCGGACGGGTCCAGCGATCGCCGTATTTTTCGACGGTTGCCCGGTGGACGGGAAGATAGGTGGTGAAGGAGATGAGGGAGGGAAAGAAAGGAACGGGATTTTTTAGGCGCACCCTCAAGGTGCGGTCATCCGGGGCGGCAATCTCCACGGATTCGGCCGATGCCCGGCCGGCCTGAAAATCCTCGGCTCCCCGGATGAAGAAAAGAATTTCGGCGTAGGGGGAGGCGCTGACAGGATCGAGGGCGCGCAACCAGCTGTAACGAAAATCTGCGGCGGTCACGGGGTCTCCGTTGGACCATTTCAGGCCGGGTCGCAGCGTGAAGGTGTAGGTTTTCCCATCCGGGGAGACGGACCAGCTTTCCGCCGCCGCGGGGATGGATTTGCCCCGGGCGTCACGGCGGGTCAGGCCCTCATACAGGGCGGCACAGATTCTTCCCTCCAGTTGCCCGGAGACGAGGGCGGGATCGAGGGTTTGGGGTTCGGCCCCATTGCAAATCACGAGGTCGGCCCGCGGGCCCGAGTTGCACCCGGAAAGGAAAGTTAGACCCCAGAGGCCCAGCCAACCGGGAAGCACCCGGCGGAAGATCATCAGGGCTTGGCAGGGGCCGGTGCGGCGGGGGGGGCAGTCTCGACCGGGGCAGGGGCACGGTCAGCCGTGGATCAGGCGGTTGCAGCCTTCGGCCGATTGGACGGTTTGATCAACAACGCAGCTTACTTTCGCGAAGTTCGGTTGACCGCTTTTGAAGATCTCGACCCCGAGCAGTGGGAGCGGATTTTTCAGGTCAACGTCAAAGGCGTCTGGCTG
>RGTE01000065.1 GCA_010025475.1 Verrucomicrobiota bacterium | reverse complement strand
GGGTCATCCCAGTAATCCGACGGACGTGGTGCAGGGGGTGGATCTTCTTGGGGATGCGGGTGGGTCGGGATTTCACTTGACAGAAGTTACAAGTAACCATTATACTGCGTCAAATCATATGATTGGATTAAGTGAGAACCATACATCCCAGGAAAAACCCTCCTGGGACCATGCTTATCTGACTCGGGAACAGGTGGCTGAATATCTCCAGATTTCTGAGCGAAAGGTTAGTGATATGACAAACAAGGGGGAGTTGCCGGCCGTAAAGCTTGGCACGGGTAAGAATGCATCAATCCGCTACCGACGTTCTGCTGTCGATGAAGCATTGTTGAAGATGCGGATCAATTAATAGTCACGCTTAGTCGGTAGCGTTTCCCAAAGTTGCGAAAGCTCTCCAAAGAACGTGTGTGTTTTTACCCGGTCGCCTCAATGCGCAAATCGCGGTTTTGGATAACAGAGTAGTGGGCAGTAGTGGTCACGCAGATCGCGTGAAAAAGAAAAACACTGCTAAAAATATTTATCCAAGTCGTTGAAGTGGCTGACTATTAATAAAATGCCATCCGATTCAACTCCCACCGCCTCCATGCCAAGAACGAGAGGCCGAAGGCGGGGGCGTAATTGACAAGAATAAACAGCTGGGGAAATTGAACGTATGTTTGGCCCCAATCGGGATAAAAGGCTGCAGAGGCGTCAGGAGGCGGAGGATTTCCGGAGGATTTTTCAGCCGTTGTCCCTTTTCTTTGGGGCGATGGGTTTTCTTTTATTGCTTTGGGTGGGTCTGAACAAGATGGAGGGGCAACCCCTGCAAAGAGACATGGCAGGGGCAGCGCTAACGTTGATGACTTTCCCCTTGCTGGTTTTTCTCTTCCGGCTGGTTCGGGGGCATTTCCGAAAAGATCTACACCGCTAGGCGGCCCGTCCGGGTCAATTAGGGTAAGCCGTCCGTGTTTTCGCTGGTATTGTCCCACGTGTAACGCATCACGCCGTATTTGTGGGAATCGGTCAGCATGCCAAAGGCAAGATCCACGGTATTGAAAGTTTCGAGGGTATCGGGGTTTGTCCAATTGCCCCGGTAACGCCACAGATGGGGAGTGATCTCCTCGTCCGGGCCCCGGCCCATGTATTCCCGGATCTCTTTCTTGGAAAGGGTATCGGTCTGGGCTTCGAAGGCTTTCACATCCTTGGCCGGTTCCGCCCAGAGCGTGACGGTGGCGGCGAGAAAGGCCATGATACCAAAATGTCTGCCCATCCGCAGAAAGTAGGAAGGAAGACCCGTCTCGTCCAGACCGGGATCCTCCTCTGTTCGCTGTTGCCGGGCTGGGTTTGGGGACAAATGCAGGAATCAGAGGACGCGGTGGCTCCGGAAAGGGAAAGCGTGGAGGAAGCGGTCGCCGAGAGGGAGGCACACTCCCCGGAGGCGGGCCTTAAGCTGACCGGCTATGCGGACGGCACGTACCTTTATAATTTTGGCCCAGGCTCCGCCGCGAGTTCGATCGACTTTCCGACGGACACCGTTCCGAAAGGAGATTTTAACCTGAGCGCCCTTTGGCTGCGGCTGGAAAAACCCCTGGTGAGGGAAAGTAATCAGATTCATGCGGGATTCCAGTTCGGAATGATGCTGGGAGAGGACGCCACCTATTACAACGCAGCCGGGGCGGCCACCCCTCCGACCGGCCCCAACAGCAGCTCCCTCTACATCGGCGAGGCCTTCGCCAAAATCTGGGTGCCAGAAGCCCAAATGGAGGCTTGGATCGGGAAGTTTCAGGCGGTGATTGGCTATGAAACGATCTGGCGACCGGACAACCCCTGCATCACTTTCGGCATCTCAGATGCTTTCATGCCCCAGGACAATGTTGGGATCCTCACAATCTTTTCCCCCGACCCGCTCCTCGATATCGCTGCCGGGATCGGCAATTGCACGGGGGAAAGCAACGACGTGGGGAGCTTTGGTCAAGGGGATGAGTATTCGGTGTTTGGGTACGCAAAAATCAACAGCGCAGGCGGAAATGCAACCCTGCAACCGGGTTTCTATGTAACTCCTTGGGGGACGCATGGAGCCAACGCACGAATCTCGTTGGACCAGGATTTTTACTACGCTCTCAATCTGGTCGGTCAATGGTCGCCCGCGTTTGCGGAAAACCGGTGGAATCTTACCTTGAACGTGACCGGGGGGTCAGGGACCGGGGATCCCGAGGTAGAGGCGCCCACTTCCTACGTGACTACCGGCCTTTACTCTACCTGGACCCTGCTAGACCCGGTCACGCTGACCGGCCGAGCCGAGTATGTACACACAAGTAACTATGTACTGCCCCAGACCACACGACTCAGCGGCGGGGATTATTACGACTATACTTTGACGCTGGCAGTGAAGATCACCGAGGATCTGGTGTGGCGGGGAGAGGGGAGGTTTGCCTGGGGTGTGGGGACAACGCTTTCCACGACGACAAGTGTGAATGTGCCCAATACCCTCACAACAACAAGCCCACCGGCATCGAGCTCGCTTTGGACGGTGGCGACGGAGATTTACTACCGTTTTTGATTCGCGGACCAGATCTGCACACGATGGATCACATCCATCACGGAGATTTTTTCCATCCGGCCCGGTCGGTGGTCGAAGGTCATCTGCGGGGGCTCGCCCGGGTCGTGAAACGCATCCACAAGGAGGCGGGGATCCTGCCGCCATGGACCGACGCGAGCCGGGCTGTTGTAACCGTAAAGGCCGATGACAGATTTGCCGAGAGCCCCGGCAAGATGAAGCGGACCGGTGTCGGGCGAAATCACCAGATCGCAGCCCTCGAGGATGGAAACGAGGCGACGCAGGCCTGAGCCGAGCGCATTGACGGGTGGGTGTTGGCAGGCGGCGGCCATTTTCTGGCCGAGGCTGACCTCGCGGGCCGTTATGGCCCCAACGAGGACGGTGGCGAGTCCGCAATCACGTTGGAGGTGGTCGTTCAGTTCGACCCACCTTTCCGGGATCCAGTCCTTTTTCGGATTACTGGTGCCGGCGACGAGGGCGACGCGGGGGCGGCGGATGGGGCGGAAAAACTCCTCCTGCCAGGAGCGTTCCGCGGGCCATGGTCCCAGATTCCATTCGATCGGCTCCCGCGGGATCTCAAGGTAATCGAGGAACTCGAGAAAGTGTTCCTGCACATGATTGATGGGGCGTTTCGGGAGGTGATGGTTATTGACGATCCAGTTGAACTCTCTGGCGCGGGCCGGATCGAGACCGACCTTCACCGGAGCTCGGCAGAGGGCAGTTAAAATGGAGGCCTTGAAGTAGCACTGCGGTCGCGTAGCCGGGCGGCCATCTGAACAAACCCGGCGAGTCCGGCCTTGCGGCGAAAGAGAAGAATCTCGTCGATTGCGGGGTGGCCCTCGAGGAGTGCGGCTCCGGCATCCTGAAGGAGCCAGGTGATGCGGGCGCGGGGGCGGGCACGCTTGATGGCGTTGACCACGGGCAGGGCATGGACCACATCCCCCACGGCACTGAGCAGGACGATGGCGATCCGGGGTTCCGAGGGCAGGGTCATCGGCGGGAAGAAAGTTCGTGCCAAAGATTGGCGACCTCCGTCTCGGACCAGCCAAGGTCCCCGAGGCGAGCACGTTTCAGCAGGGAACGAAGGAGGCGGTGGCGGTTGGCCTGATCCACATGGTGGTTCCCGGCCTCCCCGAAGCGGATCACGTCGACATCCAAAAGCCACGCGGTGAATCCCCCGCGTGGGGCCGAGGCCAGGAGGATGTTCCGGGCATTGAGGTCCGGGTGTCGAATGCCATGACGGTGAAGCTGGTCGAAAAGTTTTCGGACAGCAGAAAAAAGGCGGGCCCGCTCCGCGGCGCCGGGGCGCCGGGCAAGGTGTCGCACAAGATCCAGACTATCGGGAACCAGCGAAGTGACCACCTCGATCCGGTTTCCAAGCCCGATCGGATAGAAAATCACCGCCTCGATCCGGGGAGTCGGGATTTTCAATTGTGTCAGGCGCTCGCTGGCCCGGATTTCACGAAGGGCCCGGTCTGGGCCGAGATAAAGATCGCGAGCCACGTGTCCCCATAGCCCGCCATGGGCGCAGGGCCGGACCACCAAGGTGCCTGCCCCGGCGATGGAGGCAGCCACCACGGGAAGGCGGCCGGCGAACCGGAGGGATTGGGGGTGGCGGCGGACGGCCTCGCTGAGCCGGTGTTTCCCGCCGGATTTCTGCCAGAAAGAGAGGATGGGTTTTTCCCGGCCCCGACGGAACCAAGCGGAAGCGTGGGGCATCCGACGGACTTGAAATCCGGGAGGAGGATCTGTTTTCACGGCAGGTAGGGCGGGAGAATCAAGGTTGGGGCAGGATCTTCGCCGGCTTCCAGCTTCTCCAAAATCCCGTCATTCAGGGCAGAGGATTTTTCCGAAAAAAGATTACGGAGGTATGCGGTGGGTTTGGCGGCTTGGGCAGGATCGGTTTTGGCGATGCGGCCGGCCCGAGCCAGGGCGTCGTCCGCAGAAACGCCTTCCTCACTCAGGCGTGTCAAAGCGGCCAAGGCCCTGCGAGCCAGAATCGGGCCCGTGGGACCCGCCAAAATCGTGGCATCAAGAGCGGGGGCAAGAATCACAACCTGTTCCTGAATCCGGCGCTGGCGTTGGGCTTCGCGGGCGGTTTCCTGAAGGCGTCGCTGGGCGGAAGCATCCGTATTGGCTTGGGAGCCCACTGCGGAGGAGAGAGATCCCTGGCCAAGGACGATCTCGGCCGCCCAAAGGGCGCAAACGACAGGTCCAAGCAACCGAAGGATTCTAAGGCTTAAGCTGAATGATCGTGTAACGGACATTCATGCCGTCCAGTCGGTTGATGCCGGTGTTCTGGGTGATATCAAGCCTCTGGGCGGGAACCATGCTGGTGACGATGGCGGCGTTGCCCTTGCGGGCCTTGACGCCCATGGCGATCCGGTTTTGGGCTTCTGGCCAAGTGATGTTCATCAGGCTTTCGTTGGCGATGGTGGTGTAGCCGTTGGCGGGAGAGCCGCGTTTCCAGATTTTGACGCCCTGCACCTCTGAAACCTCTTCCGTCGGTCGGACAGGAGTGTTGGTGTCTTCGGCGAGTAGGGGAGCGATCCCCAGAAAGAGGGCAACCAGAGGTAAAGGTGACATGGAATGCATAGTAAAAGGGCCTACGCGTAGAATCGAGTCGTGATTTCCGGGGCAGCGAGTAGGTTTTTGAAATGAAGAAATCCAAAAGCGTCCGTCTCCAAACCGATCCGACCACCAAAATTCTCCTCGCGCTCGTTGCGGGCGGTCTCTGGTGGCATGCCTTTCAGCCATGGATGGGAAATCAGGCCCATGCTGATGGTCCCACCAAAGTGGATGTGGTCTCCATCGGTGGGGAAAAAGTTGGGTTGGTGAGCCAAAGTGACATCCAGTCTGATGAGCCGGATTCCTTTAAACGAAAGGGGTTGCCGGTGACGAACGTCAATACCCGCTAGGCGGACGCGAATGACCGTGGGGCCCGCCCGGACGGTGACCCCGGCCGCGGCCCCGCCTTCGTCGCCGGCGGTAGTGGGAATGAGTGGGTTTCCGGCGGGGGGTGAGTTTGCGGGCAACGTGGCCGACGACCTGGACAAGTTCCTTGGCCATCCAACTGACGGCGGACAGAACCTCGCCTAGCGGAAGTCGGGGAAGGACGCGACGGCCCTGTTGAATCCCGTGTTTTCCCTCACGGGCGGCCTTTTTCTCCAAGGCGTGATCCACCTCGTGCCCGATGCGGCGGGCCTCTTCGATGGCCTCGCGCATGGAAAAGACAAGGCAGGGAATCGGCATCTCCGGCCACTGCTGAGGATGGAGCCGATGCGGATGGTGATGCCGGACGCCATAGCGGCCACCTGGTTTGCCGAGATCAGGCTGCCCCTCGCCGGCATGGATCAGAACGACAGCCACTTTGGGTTGATGGCCGTATCCCTGGCGGATCATTTCGGCGGCGGAGCGAAGCTGGCGGGCGGCGCGGTTTACGGCGGAGGCGGAGCCGAGGCCACTGAGCTTGAACTCAAAAACGGCGGACGGATGGCCGTGGGAAAAGGCAACGGCGTCCAGCTCCCGGAAGCGGTGACGACGGCGCAGATGGTCGCCGAGTTCGGGATCCTGGTACCGGAGGATGCGGCGGTCTCCGAGTTCAAAATGCCGGGCGAGGAGGGAGCGGACGCCAAATTCGGCGGCCGCGCTGATGATGGAGAGGGCCGCAGGTTCAATCCGTACCTTGCCGGCCCGTTCCCTCTCACGGCGGCGGCGAACCGCAAAACCCTCCGACCAGCGGAGGTATTCGCGGTCGTCCGGATGGACGAGTTCCGGTTTCCCGTAATCGGGGGCGTGGCTGGAAGGATGAGGATTCAGGAGGAAACTTTCATGGCTTTTTCGCGCCGACCACGC
>RGTE01000064.1 GCA_010025475.1 Verrucomicrobiota bacterium | reverse complement strand
GGGGCGGATGATTACGTGACCAAGCCGTTCAGTCCGCGGGAGGTGGTGTTGCGGGTGCGGGCGGTGGCGCGGAGGAAACCGGACCAAGGGGTGGCCAAGCCGATCCCGGCGCGGGCGGGGCTGATCACGATGGACCGGGCGGAGATGACGGCGACGATCGGAGGGAAGAAACTGAGCCTGACCTCGACGGAGTTCCGGTTGCTGGAGTTGCTGGTGCGGCGGGCGGGCAGCATCCAGTCGCGGGAAGTTTTGCTGAGCGAGGTGTGGGGATATCAGGCCAATCTGGACACGCGGACGGTGGACACGCACATCCGGCGGTTGCGGGAGAAGCTGGGCCGGGTGGGACGGTTGGTGGAGACGGTGAGAGGGAGCGGGTACCGGCTCAACACCAGCGAACCATAAGCAAGGGAAGACAGGGCTTTTCGTTTACGTTTACGTTTAGGTTTACGAAAAATCGAGGTCTTGGGTATCCAACGTAACCGTAAACATCAACGGCGAGTTCTGAGCGCTTGAATTCGGGGTTGAATCGGAGAGGGTAGGACGATGGATGGCTGGTGGACTCCCCTGATCGTGGTGGCGGTGATGGTGGGGGTGGCGTGGGCCTGGACCATGGTGTACCGGCCGCTGTTGCAGGTGCGTCGTTTGGTGAAGGAGTTGGCCGAAGGGAAGGAACCTTCCGGTTTTGTGGCACGGGGGGCGTGGGGAATGGAAGAGGTGATCGTAAATCTGGACAAGCTTTCCGAGAGGATCCATGGACTGTCCTCCCGCGCGGAGCGGGAGAAATACAATTTACGCACCATCATCGGGAGCCTGAGCGAAGGGGTGGTGATCACGGATCCCGAGGGCATCATCCGCCTCGCCAACCGGAGTTTTCTCGAGATGTTCGGACTGCCGTCGTTTCCGATCGGGCAGACCTTCATGGAAACCACCCGGTTGCCGGAAGTGGCCCGCGCGGTGGAACTAACCCACGCGGAGGGCGGGGGAAGAAGTCTGGAGATCCGGCGTCCGACCCCGGAGCAGCCGGAGGGAAGGATCTTTGCGGTCAACTTCGCCCCGATCGTGGAGGGCGGCAGCGGGGAGAGGTCGGGCGTGGTGACGGTTTTTTACGACCTTTCCAAGATTCGGAAACTGGAAAATGTCCGTTCCGAATTCATCACGAATCTGTCGCATGAACTGCGGACCCCTCTTTCGATCCTGGCCGGCTATCTCGAGACGATGGAGGATCCCGCGATGCTCAAGGGCGCGGAACGCCGTGAGGTGATGGAGGTGCTGCGAAGAAACTGTGAGCGACTCACCGGATTGGTGAATGACCTGCTGGAATTATCCCGGATCGAATCGGGTCAGGTTCAGATCCGGGTGCAACCACGGAGGCCCGCGGAGATTTTGGAAGAGGTCAGGAGCGACTGGAAAAGGGCCTTTGCCGGCAAGAGGGTGAGGGTGGAGCTGGAATGTGAGGAGGGTTTGCCGGAAGTGAATTCTGACCCGCTTCGGATCGGGCAGGTCTTTGCCAACCTGATGGACAATGCCCTGCGTTTCGCGCCGCCGGGCAGCCTGGTTTCCCTGGGGGCGCGGTTGTCCGGCCGGCAGGTGGAGTTTTTTGTCCGGGACGAAGGGGAAGGAATTCCTGACGACAAGATCGGGCGAATCTTTGAGAGATTTTTCCGGGTGGATGAGGGAAGAACCCGGGAAAGAGGTGGGACGGGTTTGGGGCTATCGATTGTGAAGCACTTGGTTCACCTTCACGGGGGCGGAGTCAGGGTGGAAAGCCAACAAGGGCGGGGCACCACCATGTTTTTTTCCATCAATCCAAGTCGTTAAAAGAAAGAAGGATGAAGTTATCCCAAATGCCATCGAATTGTCACAAAACCTGTCTTGGCTTGGGGAGAGGAGCCTTTTAGCCAATCCTGATGACATTCACCAACCGGGCCCTTGCGGCCCTTCTGACGGGACTGGTTGTTTCCGCACCCGGACACCTCCGGGCTGGGCAAGTGGTCAAAATCGACGGTTCCAGCACGGTGTTTCCGATCACGGAAGCCGTGGCGGAGGAGTTCCAAAAGAGCACCGGCAACAAGGTCACGGTGGGCATCTCGGGCACGGGCGGAGGATTCAAAAAATTCGCCCGGGGTGAGACGGACGTGCAGAACGCCAGCCGCCCCATCAAGGAAGAGGAGATCAAGGCGGCGAAGGAAGGCGGGGTGGAATATTTGGAGCTGCCCATCGCTTATGACGCCCTGACCGTGGTGGTGAACTCCAAAAACGACTGGGTGGATTCGGTCAAGGTTTCCGAGCTGAAGAAACTTTGGGAACCCGGCGCCCAAGGCAAGATCACCAAGTGGAGCCAGGTGCGCGAGGGGTGGCCCGACAAGGAAATCAAGCTGTACGGGGCCGGATCGGACTCCGGGACCTTCGATTACTTCACCGAGGCCATCAACGGAAAGTCGAAGGCCAGCCGCGGGGACTACACGGCGAGCGAGGACGACAACGTGTTGGTGCAGGGTGTGGAGGGAGACCGGCATGCCCTCGGTTACATGGGATATTCCTACTTTGACGCCCACCGGAAGCGGTTGAAGGCGCTGAATATCGAATGGGACGAGAAGGGCAAGCCGGCGGTCGGGCCCTCGGAGGAAAGCGTGCTGAACGGAACGTACAACCCGCTCTCCCGTCCCCTCTTCATTTATGTGAATCTCAAATCGCTGGAGAAGCCCGAAGTGGCCGATTTTGTGAAGTTTTATTTGGAGAATGTGGAACGCCTGACCAAGGAGGTGCACTACATCCCGTTGCCTGGCTCCGCGTATCAGACGGTCAAGGGGAGGGTCGCCAACAGGCAGAAGGGGACGGCGTTTGCGGGCCATGGGGATGTGGCGGTGCCGATCAGCGAGATTCTCAAACGTACCCCGGTGCCTTAACCTAGCCTGCATGGCTTCCGCTTTCGTCGCCCCCGGCCGTCGCCTCGACAAGGGGGTCGAAGCGCTGATGGTGTGGATTCTGCGGATCGGGGGATGGGCCTCCGTCCTGGTGACCTTTGGAATCATCGTCACGCTGGTCACGGAGTCGGCCCCTTTTTTCGCCAAAGTGCCGCTCATCCGGCTGGTGAAGGACACCATGTGGACGCCCTTGTTTTCGGAGCCGCAGTATGGAATCGGCGCCCTGTTGGCCGGAACGATGGTGACGACGCTGGTGGCTTTGTCGGTGGCGGTGCCCCTGGGCACGATCCTCGCGATCTATCTCAGTGAGTTTGCCCCCTCTCGTTTCCGTGAACTGGTGAAACCGATGCTGGAGCTGCTGAGCGCCGTCCCCACGGTGGTCTACGGCTATTTTGCCCTGTTGGCGTTGACCCCGCTGTTACAGAAGATTTATCCCGATCTGCCCCAGTTCTCGATGCTGAGCGCCGGCCTGATCATGGGGATCATGATTGTTCCCTATGTGACTTCCCTGGGAGAGGACTCGATGCGGAGCGTGCCTATGCTTTTGCGGGAAGGGGCCTATGCGCTGGGCGATGGTAAGCTGGGAGTGGCGGTCCGGGTGGTTTTCCCGGGGGCCTTTTCCGGCTTGGCGGCCGCTTACGTGCTGGCGATCTCCCGGGCCGTGGGGGAGACGATGATCGTGGCCATCGCCGCGGGCCTGCAGCCAAGAATGACGATCAATCCGCTGGAGTCAGCCGCCACGGTGACGGCCTTTATCGTTCAGGTCAGTCTGGGGGACCTGCCCCACGGCAGCATCGGCTACCAGTCGATCTTTGTGGCGGGGGCGATGCTTTTCCTGCTGACACTTGGATTCAACCTGGCCGGCCATGGCCTGAGAAAGAAGTTCCACCGTGCTTCCTGAGAAAAGGGCCCACGAACTGGAGCGACGCGCCCACCGCCGCCGTTCCATTGACCGGTGGTTTGGCCGCCTCGGCATGGTGCTGACCCTCACCACGCTCGGAATCCTTGCCGTCTTGCTTCTTAACCTGGCCGTGAACGGTTTGTCCCGGATCGATTGGCATTTCTTGACCTCCTTTCCATCCCGGCGAGCCGCAGAGGCGGGCATTCTTTCGGCCTGGGTCGGGACGCTTCTCCTGATGATCGTGACGGCCTCCGTGGCCATACCGTTCGGGATCGCCGCCGGTATTTACCTGGAGGAGTACGCCCCGAAAAACAGGTGGACGGACTTTATCGAGATCAACATCGCCAATTTGGCGGGGGTGCCTTCCATCCTCTACGGGCTGATGGCCCTGGGCCTGTTTGTCTACTCCTTCCGGTTTGGCCAAAGCATCCTCTCAGGAGGACTGGCGTTGGCCTGTCTGGTCTTGCCCATCGTGATTGTGGCAACCCGTGAATCGCTGCGCTCGATTCCCGCCATGATCCGAGAAGCGGCTTTTGCCCTGGGAGCGACCCGGTGGCAGGCGGTTTGGCACCATCTGCTTCCTTATTCGACGGGGGGCATTGCCACCGGGGTGATTCTGGCCATGTCGCGGGCCATCGGGGAGAGCGCCCCGCTCATCACCATCGGAGCGCTGACCTTCATCGCATTCCTGCCGCCCCCTGCGCTTCATTCCACCCCGCCTTTCGTTTCCTTCGAGTGGCTGTTTTCCCCGTACAGCGCGCTCCCGATCCAGATGTTCAACTGGGTGTCGCGTCCCGGGGAGGAATTCCAGGCCAATGCGGCGGCCGCGGGTCTGGTTTTGATGGTGATCACCCTGAGCATGAACGGGGCGGCGATCTTGATCCGCAGACGAGCCCAAAGGAATATCACTTGGTGAGCACCGTTCCTGCCCAGGATCCGAATCCTCCGTCTGCTTCCAGCACACGCCCGCGGCCGCCTTCTCCGGCCGCTTCGCCGTCGGCCGATCAAGCTTCCATCAAGGTCTCCATCCGTAACCTGAACTTTTTCTATGGCTCCCATCAGGTGCTGCGCGGGGTTTCTTTGGACATTCCGGCGTATCAGGTGACCGCCCTGATCGGGCCCTCCGGATGCGGCAAGACCACCCTTCTCCGGTGCCTCAACCGGATGCACGACCTCTATCCAGGGAACCGTTACGAGGGCACGGTTCAGCTCCAGCCGGGAAACACCGATATCCTCGGGCCCGGCATGGATCCGATCCAGGTGCGGATGCGCTGTGGCATGGTGTTCCAGAAACCGAATCCGTTCCCCAAGAGCATCTATGAAAACGTGGCCTACGGTCTGCGTCTGCAGGGAATGAACCGCCGGCGGGATCTGGACGAGCGGGTGGAGAAGGCGCTGCGGGAGGCCGCTCTTTGGGAGGAGGTGAAGAGCCGGCTTCACCAACTGGCGCACAATCTATCCGGGGGCCAGCAGCAACGCCTGTGCATTGCCCGGGCGATCGCCACGGATCCGGACGTGGTGCTGTTCGACGAACCAACGAGCGCGTTGGATCCAATTGCCACCTCCAAGATCGAGGAGCTGATCGTGGAGCTGAAGAAGCGGGTGACGGTGATCATCGTGACCCACAACCTTCAGCAGGCGGGCCGGATCTCCGACATGACCGCCTTCATGTATCTCGGCGAACTGATCGAGTTTGGGGAGACGAATCGGGTCTTCACCAATCCGGCCAAGCCCCAGACCGAGGACTACATTTCGGGACGATTTGGATAAAAAATCGGTGTTCCGTTGACTTTGGGGAGATGAAGAGTAGGAGATTAACTAGATGACTAATCCGACGTTGGAGCCGCAGGAAGAAAAGCTGGAGCGGATTCGTGGGTATTTTCGCGGCGAGCTCCTGACCCTTCGGGAAACACTTCTTCGGATGGCGAGTCTGGCCCATAAAAACCTAAGCACAGCCCTGGAATCATTGGCGGAGCGAAACGCCAAGAAGGCAAAACACGTGATCGAAGCCGATTTGGAAATGGACCGGCTGGAGGTGGAGATTGACGAGATGGTCGCCAATTTCATGGCCACGCAGGCCCCGATGGCGCTGGCGTGCCGGCTGATGCTTTCCGCCTCAAAGATCTCAAACGATCTGGAGCGGATTGCCGATCAGGCGGTTTCCATTGCCCGCCGTAGCCTGATCCTGCTCGATGAGCCTCCGCTCAAGCCCTTGCTGGACATTCCCCGGATGGGCAAGGATGTGTTGGCCATGATCAAGGGGGCCACAGACGCCTTCGTGGAGATCGCACCCGAGAAATGTGCGGAGATCATCCGGATGGACGAACGGGTGGATGAAATCAACCGGCAGCTGGAGAGGGAGTTGACCAGCTTCATGGTGGAGGATCCCAAGACGATCACCCGGGCGCTGAATTTGATGCTGGTGGCACGGTTTTTCGAGCGGGCGGCCGACCATGCCAAGAACATCGCGGAACTTGTGTTCTATCTCTACACGGGGAAGGACATCCGGCATGAGGCGGAGTTGAGTAAAACCGCATAAAAAGCCAGGGGCAGGTGAAAGGTTTGGTAGGGATGCGTACCCTTACGCGTTCATCCTTTTAAAAGATAAGATTACCATTCTCTACAAAACGCATGGACGGCTAGGGGTAGCCGTCC
>RGTE01000063.1 GCA_010025475.1 Verrucomicrobiota bacterium | reverse complement strand
ATTGGCGACCTCATGCTGGACGAATTTATCTACGGCCGGGTTTCCCGCATCTCGCCCGAAGCTCCTGTTCCGGTGGTGCATGTGGAAAAGGAAACCACCTTTCCCGGTGGCGCCGCCAATGTCGCCCGCAACCTCGCGGCCCTCGGCATCCACGCCGAGTTGGGCGGCGGCGTTGGCCAGGATGAATCGGGCGCAAAACTGCTTTCCCTTCTCCGCCACGGCAAAATCGGCACCACGGGCATCGCCCGGTTTGGCAATTT
Organism: Verrucomicrobiota bacterium; assembly: GCA_010025475.1. GTDB lineage: Bacteria > Verrucomicrobiota > Verrucomicrobiia > Methylacidiphilales > Verrucolacustridaceae > Verrucolacustris. Next base: position 6,242 of record RGTE01000063.1, on the reverse strand, counting down.
TCCCACGATCGTGAAAACCCGCGTACTCGCCCGCCAGCAGCAGGTGGTAAGGGTCGACCGGGAGGAGCCCGGACGCCTGACAGCAAAGGATCGCGCCGCCATCCTGCAAAAAGCCCTTCGTCTCCTGCCCCGCTGCCACGCCATGATCCTCGAGGATTATGGCAAGGGTCTTTTTGACCAAACGTTCGTCGACCAACTCCTTGAAGCCGCCCACCGCCACTCGATTCCCTCCACCGTCGATCCCAACGCGCACAATCCGCTGGACTGGCGCGGAGCCACCCTGGTCAAACCCAACCGACTCGAGGCCTTCGGGGCCTTGGGTCTGCCGGACTCCCAAAAGCCCGAAGACTGGATTTCTGTGGGCGAGGAGTTGATGGTGAACTGGTCCTGCCAACACCTGCTCCTCACCCTCGGCGAGCACGGCATGATTCTTTTCCAACCCGGTCACAAGCCTCACCGGATTCCCAGCCGGGCCCGGGAGGTTTATGACGTTTCCGGTGCCGGCGACACGGCCATCTCCCTGCTCGCCGCAGGCCTGGGCGCCGGCCTGACCGGGCTCGTCTCCGCGGAACTGGCCAACCTGGCTGCCGGGATCGTGGTCGGAAAACTCGGAACTGCCACGGTCACCCCGGCCGAAATTCTGGAGGCCTCCCGCCGTCATGGCTAAAGCCGCCGTTTTCCTGGATCGAGACGACACCCTCATCGAAAACATCCCCTACCTAGGCGACCCGTCGAAAGTTCGCCTCATGCCAGGCGCCGCCGAGGCCTGCCAAAAGCTCCGCCAAGCCGGCTATTTCCTCTTTGTGGTTTCCAACCAGTCCGGCGTGGGGCGAGGTCTGATCACCAAGGAGCAGGTACGGTCGGTGGATCTGAAGATGGAATCCCTCATCGGGGCCGCGGGCACCATTTCGGGCTACTATCATTGCTTTGCCACACCTGGGGATCCTTACGACGAACGCCGCAAGCCATCCCCTGCCATGCTGCAGGAGGCAGCTCATGAACATGTTTTGGACCTAGCCCGATCCTTCATGATTGGTAACCGACTCAGTGACATTCAGGCCGGTCTACAAGCCGGTTGCTCGGCCATCCTTTTGGATCTGTGTGTTCCCATGGAAGAAAAGGCCGAAGCGGCCCGAACCGCTTCCTTTGTTGCCAAGGACTGGAATTCCGCCGTGGAATGGATCCAAAGGAGACATAAGTCATGAAGGTTGTGGCAGTCATCCCAGCGCGGTACGGATCCACACGCTTCCCGGGAAAACCCTTGGCTCCGATTGCTGGAAAGCCGCTCCTGCAATGGGTCTGGGAGGGGGCCAAACAAAGCAAGATGATCAGCGATCTTCTTATCGCCACCGACGACCCCCGCATTGCGCAAACCTCGCAAAAGTTTGGCGCCAAAGTCATCATGACCCGCCCTGACCACCCCTCAGGGACAGACCGGATCGCGGAAGCAGCACAGGGCCGGGTGGCGGACTGGATCCTGAATCTCCAAGGAGACGAACCACTCATTACCGGCAAATTTCTGGACACATGGATCCGCTCCCTGAATCCAAAATTCGGCATGGCCACGGTGGCGACCCCGTTGCAAGAAACCCTGGATCTGTCCCGACCCGAGGTTGTCAAAGTTTGTTGGGACGAATCAGGAAAAGCCTTGGGCTTCCGGCGCACGGTGCCTCCCGGGGAAGCCAATGACTGGCGACACCAGCACGTCGGACTGTATGCCTATCGGCCCACCACCTTGGCCCATTTTGTTTCCTTGCCTCCCAGCAAGGGGGAAAAAGAGGTAAAACTGGAACAGCTTCGGGCCCTGGAGAACGGGATTGCCGTCCAGGTGGTTCCGCTTACCTTCCTATCCGTCGGTGTGGACACGCCGGGGGACGTGACACGCGCGGAACGGGCCCTGGCCGAACGCGCCGGCGGTGTCCCTACATGAAGTACATTTTTATTACCGGAGGGGTCATTAGCTCCTTGGGCAAGGGCCTCACCGCCGCTGCCCTCGGTACCCTACTCGAAAAGCGAGGCCTCAAGGTGGGGCTGATGAAGTTTGATCCCTACCTGAACGTCGATCCCGGCACGATGAGTCCCTACCAGCATGGGGAGGTTTATGTGCTGGAAGACGGCGCCGAGACCGACCTCGATCTGGGCCACTATGAGCGTTTCACCTCCTGTCGTCTCACCCGCCGGCACAACCTTACCGCCGGACAGGTTTACGAGGAGGTTCTGCGAAAGGAACGCCGCGGAGACTATCTCGGGAAAACCGTCCAGGTCATTCCCCATGTCACGGATGAGATCAAAAGCCGGCTTCGCCTGATGGGACAAAACGAGGACTGCGACGTCCTCATCACCGAAATCGGTGGTACCACCGGGGACATCGAAGGCCTCCCCTTTCTCGAGGCCCTCCGCCAGTTCGCCCTGGAAACCGGCCCGGGTCATTCGCTTTTCATCCACGTCACCCTTGTCCCTTTCATTAAGGCGGCCGGGGAGCTGAAATCAAAACCCACCCAGCAAAGCGTCGCCAAGTTGCGTGAAATCGGTATCCAGCCCCAGATTCTGATTTGCCGAAGCGAACATCCGGTCGACCGTGAAACCCGACAAAAGATTTCCAGTTTCTGCAACGTCCCGGTGGAAGCGGTCATCGAGGAGCAGGACGTCAAACACACCATTTACGAAGTTCCCCTCATGCTGCATCGAGAACGGTTGGACGAACTGGTGCTGGCTCACCTCCACCTCAAGGCCCCTCCGGCCGACCTGCGGGACTGGGAACAGATGGTGGGCCGGATGATCCATCCCAAACACCGCACCCGGATTGCCATGGTCGGCAAATACCTTGGGGTACCCGACGCCTACAAAAGCGTGACCGAGGCTCTTTTTCACGCCGCTTCCGCGGAAGATACCGGCGTGGAACTGCTCCGCATCGACGCCGAAGAAATTGAAAAACGCGGCACGGATCCCCTTCTCGAGGGGGTGGATGGCGTCCTAGTCCCGGGCGGTTTCGGGGAGCGGGGAATCGAGGGAAAAATCTCCGCGGCCCGGTATGCCCGGGAAAATAAAATTCCCTACCTTGGTCTTTGTCTTGGCATGCAGGTGGCGGTGATCGAGTTTGCCCGCGATGTGGCTGGCCTGAAAAAGGCCCATAGTTCGGAGTTCGACCCCAAAACCTCCGAGCCGGTGATCACGCTCCTGCCGGGACAGGACGCCAACGGCGACAAAGGGGCAACCATGCGGCTTGGAAATTATGCCTGCCAATTGGCTTCCGGCTCCCTCGCCCAAAAAGCCTACGGCGTGGCGGAGATCCGGGAGCGGCATCGCCATCGCTACGAGTTCAACAACGCCCACCGCGCCAAGCTCGAAAAAGCAGGGATGCGGATCAGCGGCACCTACCCCAAGGGGGATCTGGTCGAACTGGTGGAGATTCCCGGCCATCCTTGGTTCGTGGCCTGCCAGTTTCATCCCGAATTCCGTTCCAAACCCGATGTCCCCCACCCCCTGTTCCGCGGCTTTGCCCATGCCGCCCGTCTCCATGCCGAAAAATCCTAAATCGCGTTTTCTTCTCATTGGCGGCCCCTGTGTCCTGGAGTCACGCAAAACTTCCCTCCTGGTCGGCAAAACCCTTCGTGACCTTTGCCGTACGCTGGGTTGGGACTACGTCTTCAAGGCCAGTTACGACAAGGCCAACCGTACATCCCTATCCTCGCCCCGCGGTCCCGGCTTCCGATCCGGGCTAAAGGAATTGGCTGCCCTTAGGCGAATCCTCAAAGTTCCGGTGTGTACCGATGTCCATTCCCCGGAAGAGGCGCGCCAAGCCGGAAAGGTGGTCGACATTCTGCAAATCCCCGCCTTTCTCTGTCGTCAAACCGATCTTCTTTTGGCCGCCGCGAAAACCAAAAAAGCCGTGAACGTCAAAAAAGGCCAGTTCCTCACCCCTGAATCCGTCGACTCGGTCATGGAGAAATTAAGAAAAGGAGGCTGCCAAAAAGCCTGGATCACCGAGCGTGGCACCACCTTTGGACAGGGCGACCTTGTCGTGGATATGCGCGGGTTTGTCACCATGCGGAACCGGGGCCACCGGGTCATTTTTGACGCCACCCACTCCGTGCAACGTCCTGCGGGCGGCAAAGTCACCTCGGGAGACCGTCGGTACATCCCTGCCTTGGCCCGGGCCGCCGCCGCGGCCGGAATCGACGGACTCTTTCTGGAAGTCCACCCCAACCCCGCCCGGGCCCTTTCGGATCGGGCCAGCATGCTGCCTCTCGCCCAAGCAGAAAAACTCCTCCGGCAAATCAGCCGGATTCTCTATGCGGTCTCTTAGAGCCTGGTTGGGCTGCCTGCTGGTTTTAGGGCTTACCGCCCTGCGCGCCGGCAACGGCCCGGAATTTCCCATCGGATCCGTAATTCAAAACTTCTCCCTGCCCCAGACCGACTCTTCCGGACGCCAAACCGCTTTGGTGAAAGGAAAAAGGGCCACAGTGGTCAGCCCCAACCAGCTGAAAATTGAAGATCTAAACGTCGAACTGTACAACGCGGAAGGCAAGGCCGAGACGGCAATCACCGCTACCCGGAGCGACTTCTGGAGAAAAGAAAACAAACTGACTTCGGATTCCGGAATCCTTGTCAAACGACCCACTTTGCTGATTTCCGCCAACGGTATCGACTGGAACGTAGCTGACTCTAAACTCTTCCCCATGAAAACCCTGCTTCTTTTCATTATCGTCGTGGGACTGCCTTTGGCGGGTCGCGCGCAAAACAACCCTGCCTCTTCCCCTGGGCCAGCGCCGGGTGGCGGTCAAACCGTGATCACCAGCGATACCCTCGAGCTCAACCTCGGCAAAACCAAAGGCCAGAAACAAGGCCTTTTCCGGGGAAACGTCAAAGTCGATGAACCCCGGTTCACGATGGCCTCCAAGGAGATGACCGTCTTATTTGCAGAAGATGATTCGGTGCAGGACGTCGAAGCCCGCGAGGATGTCGTCATCAAGCGAAAGGACGGATCCTCGGAGACCTGGAGCGAAAAAGCCGTATACAATATAAAGGAAAAGAAGCTGACTCTTCTCAAAGTCACCAAACAGCCAAAGGCCATTTCCCAGGATAAGACCGTTTTTGCGGATAAAATCATCCTCTTCCCCGAGGAGGACAAGATGCTCACCGAGGGAGCCAGCCGGGTGATGCTGCAAAAAGCGCCTTGAGCAAAAAATCTGTCGTCGCCACGTCACCCCGGGCCCCGGTAACCGGAGAATTTCTACTCTCCTGCACAGGCCTGGTGAAGCGATACGGCGAGAGAAATGTTGTCAACGGGGTCGATCTGGGAGTCCGCGCCGGGGAGGTGGTGGGTCTGCTCGGGCCAAACGGAGCAGGAAAGACCACCAGCTTTTATATGCTCGTGGGATTGGTTCGTCCCACCGCCGGAACCGTCCAATTGGCCGGTGAGGATGTCACCGGAATGCCCATGTACCGCCGTGCCCGGCGGGGCATCGGCTACCTTCCTCAGGAGGAGTCCATTTTCCGTCGTTTGACGGTGGAGGAAAATCTTCTCGCCATATTGGAAACCCTTCCCATCACCGACCAGGAGCGCAAAGAGCGTTGTCACGAGCTCCTTGTCGAACTGGGGCTCGATAACCTCGTGAAAAGCCGCGCGATCCAGCTTTCTGGAGGGGAAAAGCGGCGCTTGGCTATTGCCCGCTGTCTGGTCACCCGTCCAACCGTGCTCCTCCTGGACGAGCCGTTCAGCGGAGTCGATCCCCTCGCCGTATATGATATCCAGCAGATCATTCTCACCATGCGACGCAAGGGAATTGGTGTGCTGATCACGGATCACAACGTTCGCGAAACCCTTTCCATCGTCGACCGTGCCTATCTGATTTGCGAAGGCAAGGTCGAGAGTCAAGGCAACGCAGATTTTCTGATCAACGATCCCGTGGCCCGCGGCCTTTACCTCGGTCCGCGATTTTCCATGTAAGCAGGCCGGACCTCAGCCTGCCAACATTTGATCCAAGACCACTTCCGGTTGCTTGGCTTCGAGCACCGGCCGCCCCACCACAATCCGCGATGCCCCGGCCCGGATCGCTTCGGAAGGCGTCATGATCCGGCTCTGGTCCCCTTTTTCGGCCCCCGGGGGCCTGACTCCAGGGGTAACCACCTCGCCGCTGCCCCAGCGTTTTCTTTCGGAGCCGGCCTCGTGCGGACTACAAACAACTCCCCCCAATCCGGCGGCCTGGGCCAAACCGGAAAGCCGTTTCACGGAGGCCTCG
>RGTE01000062.1 GCA_010025475.1 Verrucomicrobiota bacterium | reverse complement strand
ACCACCAAGGGCCTCATGACCGACACCGAACGCAAGATGCTCCAGCGCGCCTACGAAACCGTCTGGACGGATCCCATCGAATTCCGCCGGGGACTAGAAACCGCTGCTCCTGCCAACCTCCGCCTCGTCCTCGAGCCTCCATCCGGCGTGACCCCGCCCCCCGTGGAACCCCTCGATTTTCCGGACGGGCTTTGCCTCGTGGGTGGGACCGAAGCCATCCGAGTCCTCACCGTCCTGAAGGAAGGACGGGGGGAGAAAAGCGGCTTCCGAGGCGGGGATGTGATTTTGGAAATGGCCGGCCAACCGGCCGGCACCACCCTGCCCGATTTCGCCGAGCGTTACCGAAAAGAACGGGAAGCCGCGGCCAAGAAAAAGGAGCCTATCCGGTTCAAAGTCCGCCGAACCACCGGAGAAACCGACTTCTTGGTTCTTCGCATCCCGCCAGCCTGGAACTCGGCGCTTGAAGAGTGAGGGCGGACGCTTCGCGTTTGCGAGTCACCCCTTACGCGCAACCCGCAACCTAGCACCAGCCCATCTCCCATCTTCCCATCTTCCCATCAGCCGTAGGGCAGATGGATGCGTTCAACCGATCCGACCGAGCCTTTCCCCAGAAAGCTTTCCACCCGGCCGAGAAAGGGACCCGGCTCGTCCGTCAGGAAGATTTTGAGTTCCCCTTTTTCCTTTCGCTCTCCCTCGCTCGCCTGGAGCGAGGCAGCACAGGCTTCGGAAGAGTCCACTAGCCGGACATGCGGTCCGAGCACTTTGCCGAGGACGCCCTTTAACAGCGGGTAATGAGTGCAGGCCAGAACCAGGACACGGATTTTCTCCCGGATCAGCGGCTCGAGATAGGTTCTTGCGATCTTTTCCGTAACCTCCCCTTCCAACCACCCCTCCTCGACCAACGGCACAAACAGCGGGGTCGCCTGCGCCACCACTTTGAGCCCGGGCCGGGCCTTGGCCAGCGCCTGCTGGTAGGCACCGCTCGCAATCGTGGCCGGCGTGCCAATCACCCCCACCGGCCCGTCCCCCGCCGCCAAAGCTGACGCCACGCCGGACTCAATCATTCCGTGAAGCGGAACTTTTTTCGTCCGGGCCAAAACCCCCACCGCTAGCGCCGACGCAGTGTTGCAAGCCGCTACGATCCGCTCGGCGCCCTTCTTTTCCAGAAAATCAGTGATTTCACGGCTGTAGGTCTGGACAGTTTCCGCGGACTTGTTCCCGTAGGGAACCCGGGCCGTGTCGCCCACGTAAAGGATATCCCGCCTCGGAAAAGCGGCCCGCAGGGCCCGCACCACCGTCAGGCCACCGATTCCCGAATCAAAAACCCCCAGAGGCATTTTTTACTCCGCCCTTCTTGGACTGACCGGGATTGCCCGCCGAACTTCCGGCGCGGCCTTCTCCGCTTTGCGGACTTCGGGTTCCCTGGCGCCAGCCGCGAATGGTGGCGGCGGAGTCGCCGACTGCGCCTCCGCCACAGGCGGATTGGTCTTGGACCGGAAATCAGGGATCGAGGTTTCTGGGGTCACGGAGTTTTTGGAGGTGGTCGGCTTTGGGGCGGTTGTCGTCACGGAGGAAGAATCCGATTTCGGACGAAAGTTCGGAACGTCCTCCAGTTTTGGAATCGGCAGGTTGGCTCCAGTCACAGTGGGCACATTGCTGGCATGGGTTTGGATGGCCAACTTTAACCGGGCTGCCTCCTCCGGGGACTCCTGGGATCTTTTGTAGGCCTGGATCCCCTCAAAAACCCACTGGGCCACCTGTTGCCGATAGGCTTCCGTTTTCAAAAGAGCGGCCTCCCGGGGATTCGACATAAATCCGCCCTCGACCAGCACCGAAGGCGAACGGGCCAACCGCAAAACCTTGAAGCGCGCCCGCTTCAGGCCGCGATCCGAAGGCGCATTGCTTTTGGCCAACACCGCCGCCCGGTGAATCGCCTGGCCCAAAAGGAAGTTCTGATGATCAAACTGGTTGCCGGGCCAAATCTCGTCCTCATCTCCAATCAACGTGCCCCCGGAGGAGGTGGATGGCGCATACTGGGGGGAAAGAGTATAGGTTTCCCAACCCGTGGTGTCCCGGTCGGAATCCTCGTTGAAGTGGATGCTGACGAAGATATAGCCCGGACGGTCGCTGGCCTTCCTGGAACGGTCGCCATGATCCACGTAGATGTCCTTGTTTCGCGTCAGCACCCACGGAATTCCCTCCTTTTCCAAAAGCCGGACAAGCCGGCGCGAGACATCGAAGTTGGCGTCCTTCTCGTTCAAACCACGGGCCGCCCGCGTTCCCTGGTCCCCACCGCCGTGCCCGGGATCCACGACCACTCCCTGCAGGGGTTGCCTTGGAATTTCCACGTTGGGCCGGAGCAAGGGATCAAAGGTTTTCACCAGATCCACCCGGGGAATCAAGGTAACCCCATTCACCTGCCGGATGGGATGGCTCAGCCAGTACCGGGCCCCCTTCCATCGCATTTCCCGGCTGTCGACATTCAGGTTCATGGAGCCGGCTGGCCCGGTCACATCAAAGGAACGTTGGGGATCGATCTCCCCTGGCCCTTTCATGTTGTAGAATTTCAGGAAAGAGGTCAGCGTGACGTAATCCACCCGACCCACCCTGACGACATCCCAGTTCTCCGCTGCCCGAACCGGCAATAGCGCGAGAAAAGAAAGAGCCAAGCAGGACCGGATCAACGTTTTCTCCCGCAGGGGCGATGATCGATCAAACGCACCCCTCCAATCCACACCGCGGCATGTAGGCGGCCGTCGAGGATTTCGGCATACTCGGACCTCACCGGACGAAGGGCTCGAAGGAGCCGCCGGTAAGTCCCCAAGGCCCGTCCCGGACCGGTTGCGGCCGCCTGCTGGAGAACCCGGGTCCATCTCCCGGCGATCTGCCGGCTCTCCCGGCTCAGCCGCAGGTTCCGCGAGCTGATGGGCAAACCATCCTTCTCCCGAACCGTCGGATGACGGACGATTCGCACCGGAAGAAACAGGTCCCGCACCATCCGCTCGATCACTTCGCACTGTTGATGGTCTTTTTCTCCAAAAACCGCCACCTCCGGCTGCACCAGATGACAAAGCTTCGCCACCACTGTGGCCACACCGCGAAAGTGACCGGGACGGCGATCCCCGCACCGTCCCCGCGAACGTTCCGTTTCCTCCACCCAGGTGGAGGCATCCCCCGCGTACAGGTTGGCCGGCTGGAAAATCACATCGGCTCCCGCCTGTTTGGCCAGAGAGGCATCCAGCCCCGGGCGCCGCGGATACTTGCGCAAATCCGTGCGGGAGTTGAATTGGGTGGGGTTCACATAACAGCTAACGACGACCCGATCCGCCAATCTGCCCGCCCTCCGGATCAAGGCCCCATGCCCTGCATGTAAAGCCCCCATCGTCGGGACTAGGGCAACGCGGAGGCCCCGTTTTTTCCACGCCCGGCTGGCCTTTTGCATTTGGGCGGGTTTTGTCATAATCTTCACGGCCATCGAAGCTTACAAAAACATGACTTATCTTCACAACCTCTTCGCCCGGAGAATCGGCGGGCCTGGTTACGGCCTTAAGGAGGCCCCCATCTACAAGTTTGAGCGGATCAAGCGGGCCAAGCGGGCCGCCTTGGCCGCCCATCCCGGGAAGGAGTTGCTCGACTTTGGCGTGGGCGAACCCGACTCGATGGCCGACCCCCGGGTGGTCGCCTCCCTTTCGCTGGAAGCCGCCAAGCCGGAAAACCGCGGTTACGCCGACAACGGCGGCCCCCGCCTCAAGGCCTCTGCCGCAAAATACATGAAGGAGGTCTTCGGCGTTGCTGTCGACCCGGAAACAGAAATCTGCCACTCCATCGGCAGCAAGGCGGCTCTCTCCATCCTGCCGGCCGCCCTGATCGATCCGGGGGACGTTGTCCTGATGACCACTCCGGGCTATCCGGTCTTCGGGACCCACGCCGCCTACTACGGTGGAATTGTTCACTCCCTTCCCCTCACCGCGGAAAACAAATTCCTGCCGCGGCTTGATTCCATCCCCCGGGACATCTTGGACAAGGCCAAGGTTCTCGTCCTCAACTATCCCAACAACCCCACCGGCGCTTCGGCCACGCCGGAGTTTTTTCATCAGGTGGTGGAATTTGCCAAAAAGGAGGAGCTCGTGGTCATCCACGACGCCGCCTACACCGCCCTGATTTTCGAAGGCAAGCCGCTTAGCTTTCTCTCAATTCCCGGCGCCAAGGAGGTGGGGCTGGAACTGCACACGGTCAGCAAGGCTTTCAACATGACCGGGTGGCGCTGCGGTTTTGTGGCCGGCCATTCCCTGCTCGTGAAGGCCTATGCCGACATCAAGGACAACACCGATTCCGGTCAGTTCCTCGCGCTCCAACACGCCGCCGCTACCGCCTTGGAAAACCCCAAGATCACCTGGGACACCTCCGCCAAGTACAGCCGGCGGATGGACGGCCTGGTGAAGGTGCTACGCGCGGCCGGTTTTGCCGCCGAAAAGCCCGCCGGTTCCTTCTTCCTTTACACCCGCGCCCCCAAGGCCGCGAAAAACGGTTCGAGCGTATCCTTTGAAAACGGGGAGGCGTTCTCCAAGTGGCTGATCGAGCAGCAACTCGTCTCGACCGTCCCGTGGGACGAAGCCGGAGCCAACGTCCGTTTCAGCGTGACCTTCAGCGCCAAGGACCGGGCGGACGAAGACCGCGTGCTAAAAGAATTGGCCGCCCGGCTCCAGCCGTATCAGTTCGAGTTTTAAGGCCCAGGGTCCCGATCTTCCTCCCCTTTGGCCCGTTCCATCAGGACGAGGATCTGGGGCAGAATGACGATCGCGCTGATCAAAGTGGAAAGGACGCCAAGACTCATCACCAGGCCGAGAGAAACCAGTCCCCGGTATTGTCCCACCAGCATCGATCCAAAGCCAAAGAGAGTGGTTAAAGCCGACAAAACCACCGCCTTGCCGGTGCTGGATTCAAAAATCCGGATCTTCCCCTCCTCCCGATAGCGCGCCACCACATACACCCCGAACGCCACCCCGATCCCCAAGATCATCGGGAGAGTGACAATATTGGCGGGATTCAGCTGAATTTTCAGGAGGCCAAGCAGACCGAACATCCAGAGAATCCCGATCGCCAGGGGCAACAAGGTGAGGAGCACATCGGAGATTCTGCGAAACAGCAGGAAAATCAAAACGATCACCACCCCGCCCGCGTAAAAAGCCGCCTCCACGTAGCTCTTTTTCAGCAGGTCAATATACTCGAGGTTCATCACCGGCGTGCCCGTCGCTCCGGGAGCCAGGGATTGGATCTGCGAAACAAACTCCTCGTTGGGTTTTCGCTCCCAGACATCGACGGAAGGCTCAATCTCCAGCAACACCTTTCCATTTTTTGAGAGATACCGTTCCTTGAGCTGCGGGGGCAGATCCTCCGTGGTCAGCGGGCGATCCCCGCGCTGGGTCTTCAGCCAACCCAGATTCTGGGCGATGGAGCCCACCAATTTGACCTGGTGCCGTTCGAGCCTCTTCTTTGCCTCGGCCGGGTCCAGTTTATCGAGGATCGCCACGGCCCGTTCCAAGGGTGGGATCAGTTTTTCAAAGGTCTCCACCGCCTGCCGCGCCCGCCCGGAGAGTCCGATATACTGTTTGGCTTGCTTGGCCCCCTCCTGGGAGGATTCCAAAAGGAACTCCAGATCCTTGCGCGCCTTGGCCACGTCCACCGCCTGTTCCGCTCCGGTCCCCAAGGTGATCTCCCCGGCCACCTTCGAAATTTTACTCACCTCGGCCATCCGCTTTTTCTGGTCAGGGGGAACCAGGTCGCCGAGCGTCCGGACTTTGCTGACCGTGGGAAGTTCCCGCATTTTCGCAGCCAAGCCGTCCGCCTGCTCCACCGTCAACGAGTAGGCCACCCCGTAAATGACCGAGCCTTTGCCCGTATCAAGGAGCTCTCGCGTCAACCGCACCGACTCCATCCTCGGATTCTGGAGGTGGAGCAGGTTGTAATCGAAAGTGACCCGCTTGGATTCCTGCCAAGCCAAAGCGCTGAACAAGGCCGCCCCGACCAGCACCAGGTAGGGGTGGAAGGTCAGCTTGCGATCCAAGGCTTCCCCATATCCGAATTTCAGCATCTTCCCCACCCGCACCGTGCCCTTGCGGTCCCGCCACAAAAGCAAGGCCGGAAGAATCGAGAGGCTGGCGGCCAAGGCGAGCAAGACCCCTGTCCCGGCGATCCAGCCCAGCTCGGTCAGGCCCGTGAAATCATTGAAACACATGGCATAGAAAGCCGCCGCAGTGGTACCCCCGCCGGTGAGGAGGGCTTTCCCGGTTGTAGCCATGGTGTTTTCCACGGCTTCGGCCGGGGAACGTCCGAAGCTCGTCTCCTCCTCATAGCGTCCAAGAAACTGGATCCCGAAATCAATGCCCAGCCCCAGGATCATCACAATAAAGGCCTGGGAGATGATATTGAGGTGCCCGATGAAAGCGGTGGTCAACCCCAGACAAACGACGATGCTCATGAGTAAGGCCAGCAAGGCCAGCATCGGGCGGGAAAATTCACCGTAACTGAAAAAGAAAAGAATGGCGATGAGCACGATCGTGA
>RGTE01000061.1 GCA_010025475.1 Verrucomicrobiota bacterium | reverse complement strand
CCGATGTAATCGTATTCCAGAAATGCCGGATCCCAGAGGTGAAAATTCACGGGGAACCCGTCCGCCTCAATGTGCAGGAGAAACGGGGTGGAAAAATATTTGTTGAGCTCCAGGGCCTGAAACCTTTGGCCTTGATTCACGTTGGCTGGTGGCACCTGCCTCCATTCACCGGGGTGGGCAACGGTTGGCCGCTTTCCCGCCAGGTGCATAACCGAGCCGAATTCGATCCCCGAACAGACGTGGTTGATGACTCGGGCGGAGAGATCGGGATCCTTTTCCGGGTTGTAAATGAGCAGGGTGACCTGGGGCAGGCGGATTTTTTCGGCGGGATATTGGAACGAGGCCTGATGTTGGCCTCCCCAAATTCTGCGGAGCCTGGCCCAGAGGCTCATACCCGCCGCTGTTTTGGCTGGATGAGATTTTTCAGATCGGCCAAATCCTGGGGGCGGCCCGTGGCCTTTTTATTGGCCCGCAATGATTTTAGGTCCAAGAAAGGCAGCCTAAAACCCTCCACCTGCCGGACGACTTTCCTTCTCCAGCAAGAGGCGAAAGTGACTCCCGTCAATCCGGTGAGGATATCGATTCGGTTCGGAGGACGACCCAACTGAATGATATGATCCGGTTTTTCAAAATCGCATGACTTGGTTCCTCCAAAACCGAATTTTCCAAAGACTCTCTGCATTTTCGCGGCGTTGCGTGGAGAGCACTCAATCCAAAAATCAACATCCCCCGTGTATCGAGGACGGCCGTGGACTGCCAAGGCCGCCGCACCCACCACCAAAAACCTAACCCTTTCGGAGCGGAGTAATCCGATAAACTCTTTTAAGTCTTTTCCCAGGTGCATCGTTTTTGTCGAAACGGCAAAGCTCGAGCCAAATCCTCACGCTCTCCGCAGAAGGCAACGATCGATAAAAGCGCTGGTTTTCACGTTCATGGGAGGCAAAGGAACGAAAGATTTTTGCGACTTTGGCCACCTAATAATCGTAGCAACACAAGTTTGTTAGGCGAACCTAACTTGAAGAGGCTTGCTTTCGTAAACTGCTTTCCATCAATCGATGAGATCGGCGACGGCCGAAAAACCAGGCGAGATAGGCGAAGTTTAGGCCGCCCCACAGGGCAACGAAGGCCAGGTAGGACCGACCGCATGGGCCCATGGGCGGAACCAACCGCCATAAAGCAAAGGCCGCCAAGCCCAGCCAAAGCAAAATCCAGTGAAGGGTGAAGAAGCTAAAAAAGCGAAGCGGGGTGGAGGGAACAAAGCCGCCGATCTTGGGCGCGTCGATCGGGTAGAAATAAAGGTCCTCGATCTCGGATCCGACCAGAGTGCCTTTACCGAGTGCCTTGTTCAGCTGCGTCTCTAGATGACGGGCGTGGAGCCGGGCGAAGTCGACAAAGTGAAGGTAGAAGCATGACTGGGTGCCGGCGGTAATGACCAGAAAAGGGACGAGGGCGAGGGAAAGGGGGCTATCCCAAAGCAGGCAGGCGATCGTCAGGAGGAGAAAGAAGTACAGCCCGTGGAAGAACTTCTTATGGTAGGCGTACTGCATTTCCCGCATTCGACGAAGCTGCTCCATCCAAGCTTGAATCCTCAGTTCCTCTTTAGCCATAACTCTGATTCTGCCGGTTTTGTTCCTTTCGGACAACCTTGCGGCTTTTCCGCCCAGCCCTTTTGGGAGAGTTTATTTTGATGGAAGAGAGCCCGAATTCGCCGGATTCACCCAAGCCGGCTGACTCCCGCCGGCCGGGACTGATCGGGCTGGGACTCTTGGCGGCGGCCTTGCTGGGATTCGCCGCGGGGCAGTGGTTTCGTCCCGCCGCTCCGGAGCAGGCGCGCCTGCCCATTCCCTCCGTCCCCTCGGTATTTCAGGCTCCCAAGCTGATTGTTTACCAGGAAGGCCAGCCGATTCCCCAGCTCTGGCTGGATACTTTCAGCTCCGCACCCGGCCACCTGAAAGTGGAAGTCCGGCAGTTGATCCGCGGTGAAAACGGCGCGTGGCCCACGGATGGAGATGTTTACCTGCTGAAGGCGCGTTCCTTTTCGGAGGTGGGCCAATCGGTCTCCTGGTTGGATCTCGGCGGGAAAATACCCTTGGCCGGAATCAATCCTGTCTTCCAGTCCCAGTCGTTTGATCCCAACAATCTGAAAAGCCGGGCCTGGCGGGTCAGTCCCTGGTTTTTCATGAAGCGGGTCGCGCCCGGCACACCCCACAAGGTCGCCTTCGCCGCCCCGGCCCGCTGGGCCAACGAAAACGGAGCCATGTTTCCCAACGACCCAGACTTGCTGGCGGCGCTTTGGATCAAATCGCAGGGACGACCCATCAACCTGGGCGGAGAAGCGGTTCAGACCGCGGCTCGTCAGCAGGTCGAGTCGGCGTTGACCGGGAAGTTGGCTTCGGAGGAGGACTGTTGGCGTGGACTCAAGGATGGGCAGGTGCAGTTGACCTATCTTCCTGCCTGGAGATTGGTGTTGGATCCACAGGCGGGTGGGGGTCTGATCCGGTGGGTGGTGCTTCCCAGCGGGACGATCGTGGATTTTGAGCTGGCGGCAGTCCGGCAGGATTCCCCCCAACTCGAAGTGGCTTTGCGTTTTGTGGAGTTTCTGTTGGCTCCGCCCCAGCAAGCGGCGCTGCTGGGGGCAACGGGCTACTTTCCGGTCCGGTCGCGGCCGGGTCAGGAGTGGACGGGGTCGACCCTCATCATGCCGACGGGCAACTGGTTTGATCGCAGCGAGTTCATCCTTTGGCCGTATCCGAGGCCGGTGGTGGTCCAGCCTCCGGTGATAGAGACCAATACGGTTGCGCCGGAAAATGGCGCGGAGAGAAAGAGTGAGTAGGGTGAACTTGTGGCGCGATCTGTAAATCGCGCCCTACCCAACCTGGGGAAAGCGCTGGCCATCGCGGCGGGACAGACGGGGGCGAAAGTGATCTGCGCGGGAAGGAGAAAGGACCGGATCCAGCAAACGGCCGAGGAGGTGACCAAGGCCGGAGGCGTGGGCACAGCCGTGGAGATGGATGTCACCGATCCCAAGTCCGTGGAGAAAGGGGTGAAACAGGCGGAAAAGAGCGGCCCGATCGAAATTCTCATCAACAACGCCGGGATCATCACGGGTCTCAAGCCGGTGCAGGAGCTTCCGATCGAGGAATGGGACAAGATCATGGCCACGAATGTGCGCGGGCCTTATCTGCTCATCCGGGCGATCCTGCCGGGTATGCTCCAGCGGGGCTTCGGCCGGATCGTGAACATCAGCGCCCCGATCAAGCACCTGCCGAAGGCCACTGCCTACTGCGCTTCGAAGTGCGCTCTCGACTCTCTCTCCAAGGCGGTTTCCTACGAGGTAAAGGGAACGGACGTCCTCGTGAATGCCGTCGAGCCGCCGTTTCTCGACACGGAAATGCACAAAGGGGGAAAGAAGCCCGAAGAGGTTGTTCCGCAGATTCTGGAGCTGGCGGCGTTGGAGACGGGAAGTCAGAGCGGGAGAATTGTGAAGCTTGCGTAAGCCGCCAGGCACCTTGGATTAAGATTCCGGAAGGGTCGGGCTACGTGCCGCGGGTGTGGCCGAAAAGTTCGATCTGCAGCCTGGGGCAGAAGCGGAAGCCTTCCCGTTTGCAGATTTCCAACAACCACGGGGTGCGCGAGGCAAGAGTCTTGGAGACGGTGCCCTCGGGCATGAGAAGGACGCGATCGGAGGGGACAGCCGGAAGTTGGAGAAGTAAGGCCTTGATCTCCGCGAGATCTTTCTCGGAGGAGACCACAAACTTAAGTTGAGAGTTGTAAGTTTTGATCCACTCGGCGATTACCTGCGGGCGCAGCCTTGTATCTTCATGTTTTTTAGACCAAGCAGGATCCCGATCTGCGGGCGGAGTGGAGTTGGAGAGCTTGGGGCTCAGGGAAGCGAGGTCGCAGGCGATCCCTGACGGCGCCACCGTGGCGGCGGTCTCGATGGTGATATGCCTGCCGGCCTGCCGAAGGCCGGCGGCGAGGGCCGGAAGATCAGGGGCGATCATCGGTTCCCCGCCGGTCAGGACAACATGGCGGCAGTCCCAATCCGAAATCTTTTGGAGAACCGCCTCCACGGACATTTCCGGGCCCTCCGGTTTCCACGAGGCGTAGGGAGTATCGCACCAGTTGCAGCGGAGGTTGCACCCGGAGGTACGGACAAAGACAGACGGCACGCCGGCGAGGAGGCCCTCGCCCTGAATCGAATGAAAAATCTCCGCGATCCGCATCAGGAAACGGGAGCAGGCTTGGGTGGTAGCGGAGGAGTCGTGACGTAGGGGGTCGGATCCGGGACGCCGGCCTTGAGAAATGCCTCCCGCCGTTCGATACAGGTACCGCAGGTGCCGCAGTGGAGCAGGCCACCCTTGTAGCAGGACCAGGTGCGGGCGTAGTCGACCTTCAGCTCCGTGCCACGTCGGACAATCGCGGTCTTGTCCATGGAGACAAAAGGCCGGAGAAGTTTGACGCCCGCATAAGTGCCCTTTTCCATGGCCTGGGCCATGGGACTGAGAAAATCCTCCCGGCAGTCCGGGTAAATGACGTGGTCGCCAGCGTGGGCGGCGATGGCGACGGCCTCCGCGCCGAGGCTTTCCGCGTAACCGGTGCCGAGCGAGAGAAACACGCCGTTACGGAAAGGCACGACGGTCTTCTTCATCGTCTGCTCCTCGTAGTGGCCGTCCGGAATCCGCCCACCGCTTTTCAGCAGGTCGGATTTGAAGGCCTCGGCGAGGAAGGTGAGCGGAACCACGCGGTTGGGGATGCGGAGAAAGCGGCACTGGTCGGCTGCGCAGGGTAATTCCCGGGCGTTGTGCTTGGCGCCATAATCAAAACTAAGGGCGGCGACCACCTGTTCCGTGGCGGCCATGTGGTGAAGGACGGTGACGGAGTCCAGCCCGCCGGAGAGCAGGACCACGACCTTCACGGAAAGAAGGGATTGCGGGCCTTTTCGTGAGCCACGGTGGTGAGCGGACCGTGACCGGGAAGAAGGATGGTTTCGGGCGGCAGGGTCAGCACCCCGGCACGAATGGACTCGAGGGCGGGTTTCCAGCGGGAACGGATGCCCCCGACCGAGCCGGCAAAGATCACATCCCCGACGGCGGCCACGGGGGTCTCCAGTCCGCGGAACTCGTAAACGGTGCCGCCGACGGAATGGCCGGGGATGGTGTGGGCGGTGATGGTAAGACCGCCGACCTTGAAATGCTGTCCGTTTTTGATGGGCTTGCAGTCGGCAATGGGTTCAGCCTCCGGCGCAAAAGCGGGTGCCTCGGTTTTTTCCCGGATGCGGTCCAGCTCGAGGACGTGGTCGCCGTGGCCGTGGGTCAGGACAATCTTGGCGAGAGTGAGCTTGTGACGTTCCAGCGCCGCAAAGAGGGCATCCGCATCTGTGCCGGCATCGACCGCCACCGCTTTCAAGGTGGCGGGATCCCAGAGGAGATAATGGTTCACGGTGATGTCGGCAAAAGGCGTGCTGAACATTGCCACGCCGGGGGGCAGGGCGACGGTGGGGGCCTGCCAGGCTTCGTTGGCCATGTCGGCAATCTGGTCGGCCCGCAGCCCGAGGGCGCGGGAAATTCGATCCAGGGCAGCCGGTTCACGGCGGCCGGAACGGATGGAGTTCAACTCGGGTACGCCGATGTTGGCGGTTTTACAAAGGTCACGGTCGGTGATGCCCTGACCCTTCTGGGCTTTGCCGAGAATGTCGAGAATGCCGTCTTCCAGTTTCACGAAAGAAGCGTGGCGGTCCGGCGGGTGGTGTCGGTTTCCGCCACCGGGGTCTCCTTCAGGCCCGTGGGCGGAGTGGGAAGTTCGAACCAGGAGCGGCAACCCGACAGGGCGGGGGAGGAGGGCAGGTGCCAGACCGGCTCGAGACGAAAGGCCCGGATGTGAGCGAAGTGCAGAAGTTTTTCGTCCCGCGAATCAAAGTGTTCCCGAAGGGTTTTTGGATCGTAGGCGGTCAGGGGGAGGAGTTTTTCAATCCGGGACCATTCCAGCAGGTCGCCCGATTGGATGACGTGGACATGGAGCGAAACGGCAAATCCTTCCGGGGATCCGCTTTTTTTCTTTTCATGGTACCGGGTGGGCAGGAGATAGAAGGACCTGCGTTCGAAGACGCTTTCCGCGGTGGACTCCCGCAGTCCCGCCTTGCGCAGGAGAACGGACTGGCGCCCGTCTCCGATGGCTTCACAAACCGAGGCCAATTCCTTGAAGCCCAGGCTCATGCTATTTCCTCCGAAGGGTCTGTTTCACCAGCAGAGGGTAGTTGGCCTTGAGATACCAGAGACCGGAGCCGGCGGTCACGATGGCGGTGATCCAGACGGCTGCTTCGAGCGCCCTCCGGCCGATTGGATGGGCCGGATCCAGGGCAAGCAGAAGCAGTCCGAGGGTCGCGGTGATCATCTGCGTGACAGTTTTGTGTTTGCCGACGCTTTCGGCGGCCAGGACAACGCCCTTTTGTCCGGCGACCAGGCGGATGCCGGTGATCAGAAATTCACGGGCGACAACGAGGGAGACGAACCAGACGGGAAGCAAACCGGCTCCCAACAGGCCGACAAAGGCCACCGCGACGAGGAGTTTGTCGGCCAGAGGATCGAAGAGGCGGCCGAAATCGGACTCGATCTTCCATTTGCGGGCGAGGTGTCCGTCCAGCCAGTCGGTGAGGGCGGCGGCCACAAAGAGAGTGAGGG
>RGTE01000007.1 GCA_010025475.1 Verrucomicrobiota bacterium | reverse complement strand
ACAACGATGCGGATGTTGACGGGCTATCTTCCGGCCACCGACGGAAAAATCGAGATCGCGGGGGCCAAGTTGCCCGAACAGAGCCTGCTCGCGCGCCAAAGGATCGGCTACATGCCGGAAAACGTGCCGCTTTACCCGGAAATGAGGGTGGAGGAGTTTTTGGAGTACCGCGGACGGTTGAAGCGGGTGCCGCGCGGGGAGATCCGGCAAAAAACCGATCTGGTTCTGGACCAGTGCGGCCTGACCGACGTCCGCCGAAAAATCATCGGGACGCTTTCCAAGGGGTATCGGCAACGGGTGGGTTTGGCCGATGCCTTGATCCACAATCCCCAACTGCTGATCCTGGACGAACCCACCGCCGGTCTGGATCCGCACCAGATCCGTTCTTTCCGGGAGCTGATCAAGGAGCTGGGCAAAGACCGGACGATCCTGCTTTCCACCCACATCCTTTCGGAGGTCGAGATGGTTTGCAGTCGGGCCATCATCATCAACCGGGGTCGGATCGAAGCCTCCGACACTTTGGCCAACCTGGAGAAGCGGGTGCAGGCCGGGGCCCTGCAAATTGAAGTCAAAGCCGAGGCAGGTTCGGCCATGCAAAAGCTGAAGGCACTGCCAGACGTGAGCATGGCCACGGAAGTCAACCGGGCGGGGGACTGGATCTCCTTCGAAGTTGTGGCGGTCCCGGGGAAGGATATCCGGGGCGAGGTGGACCAGTTGATCAAGCGGGAGAACTGGCCGCTCCGGGAGTTCCGCCGGGAGAAAGCGCGGCTGGAGGATGTGTTTGTGGAGCTGACGCAGGAGTAAGCCATGACGCGCGCGTTCTGGGTTTTATGGAAACGGGAAACGGGGGCATTGCTGCTTTCCCCGATCGCCTGGGTGCTGCTGACCTGCATGGCGCTGGTGAGCGGTTTCAGCTTCAGCCAGTGCGTGGCCTACCTGGGGCAGGGGGTCCGGGAGTTCACGGTGATGCAGATTTACTTCTACATTTTCCATTTTTGGTTCCTACTGATCATTTTGGTGCCGGTTCTGACCATGCGGCTCTTTTCCGAGGAGTATAAAACCGGGACGATCGAGATGTTGCTGACGGCCCCCGTGCGGGATGGGGATGTGATCCTGTCGAAATTCTTCGGGGCGCTGACCTTTTACCTGATTCTGTGGACTCCCTCCTTGCTTGGACTGTTAATCTTCCAAAGCGTGACCGGAAACACGGTGCCGGTGGCCTGGGTGCCGTTGGCTCTTTCGTATCTAATGGTGACGCTGGTGGGGATGTTTTACCTTTCGATCGGCTTGTTTGGTTCGGTGCTGAGCCGCAATCAGGCGGTGGCGGCGATGATATCCTTCACGATCATTGCCTTGCTGTTCTTCGCCGGATTTCTTAGTTACCTGGTGCGTGATCCCGGCTGGCGGGAGGCCTTGACCTACGTTTTCACGTTGGAACAGATGCGGTCGTTCAGTGCGGGGCTGTTTGATTCCCGACCGGTGGTGTTTTACGTCAGTGGAACCCTCTTTTTCCTCATCCTCACCCACCGAGTAATGGCCGGACGGCGGCTGAAAGGGTAAGGCGATGGCGGCAACACCTCCCACCCTGTCCGAACTTCGCAAAGCCCGCCGGGCCCAGACGCTGAACCATTGGCTGTTTCTGCCGATCCTGCTGGCGCTGTTTTTGGGAGCCAACTACATCGGTTGGCGGCACTACACCCGCGCCGATTTCTCCCTGAACCGGTTCCAGCAACTAACCAGCCAGTCGCTGAACCTGCTGAAAAATCTTCCCGGGGAGATCACGATCACCGCGTTTGTGGCTCCGGAGGGCGATTCCGTCGGCAGTCTTATCCAGGAGGACGTCCTGAAACTTCTGGATGAGTACAAGTACCGCTCCGGGGGCAAGATCAAGGTGACCGTGGTGCAGCCTTTCCTTGATTTTCAGGGCGCCCAGAAGCTGGCGGAAAAGTTCAAACTCACCAGCAACGAGAATGTGGTGATTCTTGAGTACGGGGACCGCTCGCGGGTGCTGAAGGTGGCGGAGATGGCTGAAATCGATCCGGGGATGTCAATGATGGGCGGGGCGGCGCGGGTGAAATCCTTCAACGCCGAGGAAAAGATCTCCTCCGCGATCAGCGGACTGGTGCAGGGCAAACCGGCCAAGGTGTACGTGGCCGAGGGGCATGGAGAATACAATGTGCACTCCTCCGACCGCGATCCCGCCGGCTACTCCCTGCTGGCGGCGAGGCTGGGATCGCAGAACCTGGAGTTGGCGGCTTGGAAACCGGGGGAAGAGGAGGGGGTTCCGGCGGATGCGGATGCGGTGTTGGTGGCTGGAGCCAAGTTTCCTTGGCCGCCCGCCGCGGTGGCGGCTTTGAAGGCGTATTTGGGCAAGCCGGGTCGATTGGTCATTGCCCTGGACCCGGGGGCTCCCACCGGTTTGGAGAGTCTGCTGGATGAGCAAGGCATCCTTTTTGACGGCAACAAGATTTTCCGAAAGGTGGCCATGCTGAGCAATGCCGGGCTTTCCCAGGGAATCAACGATGAGACGGTGGGCACACGTTTCTCCCTCCACCCGGCAATCCGGTGGATTGAGAATGTGGGAGGCTCACTTCGGTTCGGGCCCGCCCGCTCGCTGACCCTCAAACCCACCCCGGCGGGAGCGGCCCAAAAGCCCGAGATGTTGGTGGAGACGTCCGACCGTTACTGGGCCAAGGCATGGCCGTTGGCGGCGGGAAAGAAGAGCGACTTTGTGGAGGGAGAGGACCGGAAAGGACCGTTCACGGTGGCGGCGGTGGTGGACGGTTCCGCCCCAGGGGACAAGGGGAAGGAGTCGCCCTCATTGCGGGTGGTCGCCATCGGATCCGCGGCCGCATTTGCCAACCAGAACCTCTCGCCGCTGGAGGTGGATTTCATGGTCAATGCCATCCAGTGGGCTTTGGGTCGGCAGGAAGCGCTGGGAATATCCCCCAAAGCCCCGATGGATTTTGCCGTGGCCCTGGATGACCGGCAGCAGCGGATCATCGTTCTTGCCGTTTTTTTGGGCATTCCGTTGCTGACCTCGGCGGCAGGCGTATTCGTTTGGTGGCGCCGACGCCACTAGGAGCGGTATGAGCACCCGCGGGTTGCTGGTCGCCGCCGGTCTGTTGCTTCTGATGTTGGGGGCACTCAGCTTTCTTCAAAAGCAGACGCCGGGAACAGAGCGGAGCGAGCGGGAGCAGAAGCGTGTGACCCTGTTGCCGGTCCGGGATGCCGACCGGATCGAGTTAAAAACCAGCAAAGGAAATTTTTCCTTCCGGAAGCCGAAAGACGGGGAGTGGCAGTTGTCGAAGCCCGTGGAAACGGGGGCGGACGCGGCCACGGTGGGGCAGTTACTTTCCGAAGTGCAGTTTGTGGAAAAGATGCAGACGTTTGCCAGGGAAGCCCGCACCGAGGCCAACCTGCAGACTTTTGGATTGGGTCAACCGAGCCGAATCCTCACCGTCTCCACTCCGGAGGGGGAGTTGTCGGTGGAAATCGGGCGCGAAACCCCGATTCCGGGCGGGGTCTACGCGAGGGTTCGCCAGCCGAAGTCCGGTGAACAGTTGTTGGTGGTGCAAAACCAACTGGCCGAGGCGCTCGACAAGGACCTCAACGCCTGGCGGGAGAAGCGGGTTTTCCCGTTGGTGGTGCCGGACGTGAAGGAGTTCTGGATGCGGCAGGGAGCTTTGGAGGTGGAAATTCAGAAAGCCGACGACGGGGGCTGGATGATCCGTAAACCGGTGGAAGCACCGGCTGATCCCGGGACGGTGCAGGCCGTGCTGGGGGAGATTTCCGCCCTGCGCGCCTCGGAATTCGTGGCGGATTCCGAAGGGGACCTGGCCCTTTACGGGCTGACTGCGCCCGTCCAGTCGTTTGAGGTCAAAAGCAAGGGGATCAACCGGATTCTGCAAATCGGACAGGTCAATACGAAGGACACGAACCAGATCTTCGCCAGAATGGCGGATCGGCCTTTTGTTTTCACCCTACCCAAAACCTCCCTCGACTCGCTGGGGAAGTTGCCCGACCGGGTTCGGGATCGGCGGTTGGTCACCTTCGGTGCCCCCCACCAGATCGTGAAGATCGAATTTAGTGGAAAGGGCGGAGAGTACCGACTGGAGAAGCAGGGGGAAGAATGGATCGCTTGCTGGGGCGGGAACAACCGTGTGGCCGATCCAGCCCGGATCAACCATTGGCTGGACGCGGTTCTGAATTCCCGCGCCAACCGTTTTTTGGCCACGGAGGATCCCGCAAAACTCGGACTGGCCAAGCCCCGACTGACGGCGAACCTCTTCTGGTCGGTGCCCTCCACCAACGGGACCACCACCAAGTCTGAAACCCTGAGCTTCGGGGAGGAAACCAAGGATGAAGTCTACGTGCAAAATTCGGCGATCACCGGGGCCATGGCCACGACGGTCGCGTTGATCCGTGAAACGCCCGAGAACGGGTTGGGTTGGCTGGAGCGCCGACTGTTACCCAGAGATTTTGGTCCGATCCGGGGCTTCCTCTGGTCAACGGGGGCACCACGCCGGGAATACCGGGCGGGGGCGGATGGGCGCTGGCGGGCGGCGGGAGCGGAAGCGGATGTGGCCGAAGCGGCCGGCTATGCCACGCGGATGCATGATCTGGAGGTAATCCGTTGGACCGGGGGAGCGGCTAAGAAAGATTTTGCGAAAACCGAGGTGGAGCTGGTTCTGGAGGGTGAAGGAGGCAAAAAGGCCCAGATCGTGGTGGGCCGGGCTTTGGCAGACGGCACCGCACCGATCCGTCGGGAGGGAGGGGAGTTTGCCGGCCTCGTGACCCGATCACAGCTGGAGTGGTTGAAGCGGGATCCAGGTTCAGCCTCCTCGTCTTCTGTCCAGCCCCCATCCGGAAGGTGACGGAGGCGGTCTTTCCGTTAGGCTGGTTGCATGGCCGACGGACCCAATCCTCGATCCAAGCGTGAGCGGTTGCGTCCCCGCCTGTACGGGGTGGCGATTTATCTGGTGGCGGGGATTCTCCTGCTCCAAGTCTTCTTTTGCCTCTCCGTTTTTGTGCTTCGGCCGTATGCCAAGTCGAAGACTCCGGATGCCATTTTGCAACAGGAACGGGTGCGGGCCACGGATTCCCTGATGAGCTCGATTTTTCGCTCCTTGGGTCAGGGCAAGGAGAGCGCGGTGGAGCCGCGGGGTGAGACCAACGTCCCAGCCCACCCTTAGCCATGCCTCAAAAGAAGTCTTTCTCCTGGGTATGGGCGGCCATCGTGCTGGTGGTTCTCCAACTCATCGTGCTCGGAGGACTTTGGCAGCTTCGCCAAAGGGAGAGCCGTCCGGAAAGTGGCTGGGATCTCGATCCCCAGGCCGCCCAAAGGGAAGCGGTCCGCGAAAGAGAGTCGCGCGAAGCGCTCCAAAATCTGCCCCTGCCTTCCGGTACCGCACGGTTAACCGTGGCCGGAGCGCAGTCCGCCTCGCCCGGCCCGGAGGATTTGTTGGGGCAGGCGCGGGAACTGCAGTCCCAGGGCCAGCTGGATCTAGCGGACAAGCTCCTCACCCAGGCCCGGCAAAAGGATCCCCAGAACCAGCGGATCCAGGTGGCGGCCGCCTTGCTGGCCGAGGCGAGGGGCGACACCAATGGGGCCTTGGGGTATTGGCGGGAACTGATCCGGGCCAGCGAACCGGGCGGGGCGATCCGGAAGTTGGCGCTGGCCCGGGCGCATCTGGTGGAGGAAAGGATCCGGTTGGAGCAGGTGGCGCGGCTCAGGGAAGAAACGTTGGCGAAGCAGCCCCGCAAGTTGGCCCTGACCGGCGTGGAGGAATCTGCGTCGCCCGGCGGCAAAAAAATCTCATGGAAAATCCGGGCCGTGGGAGGTGCAGGAAAGCTGGATGCGGGCAAAATCGCGGTTCGGGTTTCGTTTTTTGAGCGGGGAGCGGACGGAGTGCTCCGACCCAGCGAGGCGACCCTGCCACAGTGGGATCCGGGTCCTCCCCTTAAGGAAAGCGATGGAGTCCGCGCGGTGCATGCCGAGAGCCGGATCGGTCCCGGGAGCCAATATTCGGGGTATGTCTGGCAACTTTACTACGGCGGAGAACTTCAGGATGAACGGGTGACGCCGGCTTCGCTCCGGGGGGTATTACGTGAAAAACCGCGGAGCTGACGGGGCTACCGATAACATAGCGATGCCACGGACAAGACCAAGTCGGGATTTGGCGGCCCCGGTCGTGGTGGTGGGCAGCGGAATTGCTGGGCTCAGTTTTGCCCTCAAGGCGACCCGTCATGCACCCGTGCTGCTTCTCACCAAGAAAAACGCGGCGGAATCCAACACGAACTATGCCCAGGGAGGGATCGCCTGCGTGACTTCCGCGGAGGATTCCTACGAACTCCATGTACGGGACACGCTGGAGGCAGGGGCAGGGCTATGCCGGGAGGATGTGGTCCGGCAGGTGGTGCAGGAAGGTCCGGCGCGGGTGGCGGAGCTGATCGAGTTGGGGGTTCGGTTTTCGGAAAGGGAAGAGGGCGGTGGAGGACCGGATTTGGGCAAGGAGGGCGGCCATACCAAACGGCGGGTTCTGCATGCCGGGGATATCACCGGGCGGGAGCTGGAGCGGGCGCTTTTGTCGGCCGTCCGGTCCCATCCGCGGATCACGATCCGGGAAAACATGGTGGCGATCGACCTGATCACGACCAAAAAACTCCGACGGAAGGGCCCCAACCGGGTGGTAGGCCTATACGCCCTAGATGCCGGACGGCACCAAGTGGAGGCCGTGGCGGCTTCGGCCGTTGTGTTGGCCACGGGTGGATGCGGAAAGTGCTATTTGTACACGACCAACCCACCCATCGCGACCGGTGACGGGGTAGCGATGGCCTATCGCGCCGGTGTTCCGGTGATGAATCTGGAGTTCGTCCAGTTCCATCCCACCTGTCTCTTTCATCCGGCAGCCCAGACGTTCCTGATTTCCGAAGCCTTGCGGGGGGAAGGAGCGGTGGTGGTGAATGCGGCGGGCGAGGATTTCACCCGCAAAACGGATCCACGGGGTTCCCTCGCGCCACGTGACATCGTGGCTCGGGCCATGGACGAGGAGATGAAGGAGAGCGGGGCAGCCTGTGTTTATCTGGATATCCGGTCGCGGGGTTCGGAATTCCTGGAGCAGCGATTTCCGGAAATCACGGGCACACTGCGGAAGCTGGGGATCGATCCCGCCCGCCAACCGATCCCGGTCGTTCCGGCGGCCCACTACCAGTGCGGCGGGGTGCAGGCGAAACTGAATGGGCGAACCAGTTTGCCGGGGTTGCTGGCGCTGGGAGAGGTGGCTTGCACGGGCTTGCACGGAGCGAATCGCCTGGCCAGCAACTCATTGCTTGAGGCGCTGGTGATGGCCCATGAGGCGGCAGAAAAGTTGCCGACGTTGATCGAGGGTTCCACGGGAGTTGAAAAACTGCCGGACTGGAAAGAAGGCAAAGCGCATGATGCGGACGAACTGGTGGTGATCACGCACAACTGGCGGGAGATCCGGCAACTGATGTGGGACTATGTGGGTATTGCCCGAACCAACAAGCGGCTCCAACGGGCGAAATCGAGGTTAGGATTGCTTCTCCAGGAGGTTCAGGGGTTTTACTGGGATTTCCGGGTCACGCCGGATCTGCTGGAGCTAAGAAATCTGGCCCTTTGCTCGGCCTTGATCGTGGAGTCGGCCCTGCGAAGACACGAGAGTCGAGGGCTAAATGCGAATGCGGATTATCCGGAGATTTCGAAGACCGCGAAAGACACCGTGATTCGAGCGGGAGAAATTTAAATTCGGGATGGAATTAAGCTGGGCGGGCACTTTGCCACCATGCGAGGAACGCAAGGACGGACCAAAGGGAACGGCGGTGGTCGGACTGGCCATTCAGGTGTTCCTCGGTCATCCGTCGGACGGTCCCAGGGTCGAGGATGCCGGTGGAAGCCACCAGGGAAGGTTGGGTGAGGTCCAGGGTCCAGGATTTCAGGTCTTTCTGCAGCCAGGCGGCCACCGGCATGGCAAAGCCGGCTTTTTTGCGGTTCAGGATGGGCTCCGGAAGATCGTTCCGAAGGGCCTCGCGTAGGATTATTTTTGTCTGGCGGCCGCGTAGTTTGTAGTCGGCCCGCAAGGAGAAGGCGTGGGTCACAAGATCCACATCGAGGAAGGGCACGCGTACCTCCAACGAATGGGCCATGGAAGCGCGATCGACTTTCATCAAGACGCATTCCTGGAGGTAGAGCTTGGCGCAGAGATAGAAAAGCCGTTCCAGTCCGCCGGAGAGACCGCTGCGTTGGGCGAGGCGGGTGACATCCTCAAAAGGGTTGGAGCGGTGGAGCTGGTCACGAACTTCCGCCGAGAGAAGGTCTTTTCGTTCGGCGTTGCCACAGGCACCCATCCAGAGGAGGAAGCGGATTTCGGGAGGCAGACCCAATCCCTTCACAAACTGGGCGAGAAGGAAGGGAAGGCTTTTGTAGTTATGGGAGACGGGAAGGCGTTGGATGACGTGGTTGATGGCGTCGCGAACCGCAACAGGCAGGAAGGAAAGCCGCTCGACCAGCAGGTGAGCCTGAAAGCTTGGGTAACCGGCAAAGAGTTCGTCCCCTCCGTCCCCTCCGAGGACGGTCTTCACCCTGGAGGCGGCCAGGCGGGAAAGAAACCAGGTGGGGACCAGCGATGCATCCCCCAGGGGTTCATCAAGACCGGAGTAGATTTTGGGAAGGGCCGAGACCACTTCGGCGGGGGAAAGGGTCTGGTGGTGATGTTCCGTGCCGACCCGGCGGGCGACCTGTTCGGCGTAAGGGAGCTCGTTATAAGATGCTTCCGCGAAGCCGATGGAGAAGGAGTGGAGCTTTTTGCCGGCAAGCGGAGCCGCGAGGGCGGCCACGGCACTGGAGTCGATCCCGCCGCTGAGAAGGATGCCGACCTCCACATCACTGCGGAGCTGGTAGCGGACAGCCTCCTGCAGAAGTTCCCGCGTTTTTTCCGCCGACTCGTCAAACGTGCCAGCTCCAACCGGGTTGTCCTCGATCGGAAGGTCCCAGAAGTATTCGGTGCGACGGCCGGCGGGAGACCAGACCAGCAACTGACCTGGCTCGAGTTTTCGGACCCCGGCGTAGGCCGTGGAGGGTGCCGGGATGTAACCGAAGGCCAGATACTTATTGAGGGAGGCCGGATCCAGGCCGGGGCGCAGACCCGGATATTTAAGCAGGGAGCCAAGTTCCGACGAAAAGATCAGTTCCCCTTGATGGTTGGAGTAGTAGAGGGGTTTGATGCCGAGCGGGTCACGGGCAAGGGTGAGCCGTTTTTCCCGGGCGTCCCAGATGGCAAAGGCAAACATGCCGTTGAGACGGGGAAGGCATTCGGGACCGTCCTCGGCCCAACACTGGAGAAGGACCTCGGTGTCCGACTGGGTGCGGAAGACCGCGCCCCGGGTTTCGAGGTCACGACGGAGCTCCACGTAGTTGTAGATCTCGCCGTTGAAAACCACGTGCCAGCGGCCGTCGGCGGAGGACATCGGCTGGGCCCCGCCGGCCAGATCCAGGATGCTCAGGCGACGGTGCCCAAGACGAACCGCGGCATCGTGATAGGCCCCTTCCGCGTCGGGTCCGCGGTGGGAAAGACAACCCGTCATCGCCGCCAGTGCCTTTTCCGGGGACTCGGGCTGATGACGAAGCGTGGTGAAGCCGGCGATGCCGCACATCGCTCGAGATTCGAGGACATGGCGCGGAGTTTCAAGCGAGGGATTCGGAGAGGATGAAGATTAAGATTAAGTTTTCGTTTGGGTCTGGTGGCATTTCCCTTTCTCGGCTCGTTTGGGTTGCTGGAGCCGGATGAAGGTCGTTTTGCCCAGATCGGTCGGGAAATGGTCGCCAACGGCAATTATCTGGTGCCCCATCTCAACGGGATCGAGCAGTTTTACAAACCACCATTGGTCTACTGGCTGAATGCTGTGGGCTATCGCGTGCTGGGTGTGTCGGAATGGACAGCCAGGTTGCCTTCAGCCTTCGCATTTTTTGGGGTGATTTGGTTGACGGGATGGATGGGGTGGCGCCTGGTTGGGCGAGCGGCGGGCTGGAGCGCAGCCCTGATCCTCGCCTCGATGATGGAGCCGTACGCCCTGGGGCGGCAGATCACGCTGGATATGACCCTGACATTTTGGATCACAGCGGCCTTGGCTTGCCTGGTGCAGGTCGCGACAGGTTCGGAAGCACGAAAATCTGGGCTCCTTTTCTTTTTTTGCATGGGTTTGGGGTTTTTGGCCAAGGGGCCGATGGCGTGGTTGGTGCCCGGGGTGGCGGCGTTGTTTTGGACTTGGGCCGCGCGCCGGGAGGGGCAACGGCTTGGATTGCCGTGGACCGCAGGGATCGTGCTGACGGTGGCGGTTTCCCTGAGCTGGTTTGTGACCGTCTGCCTAAAATACCCTGAATTGTGGGGATATTTCGTCGGGTATGAGCTCAGAGACCGGTTTGCCAGCACCACGCACGGTCGGGCCAAGCCGTGGTGGTTTTTTCTGCCGATTTTGGCGTTGGGAGCCGTGCCGTGGACGGGGTTTTTGCCGGGACTGGCGGTCCGGGCCTGGAGCAAGTTCCGACATTCGGAGTTTACCCCCCCGCAATGGGCTTTGGGGGCGGCGGTGTTGATTCCGTTTCTGGTCGTCAGCGCCAGCGGGTCAAAATTACTGACTTATATCCTTCCCATTTTCTCCCCTTTGGCGCTGGCGTTGGGTTGGTGGCTCAACCGCCCGGGGGGGGATGGCTGGAAAAAAGCCGGTTGGTTTATTGCACTGGCTTTGCTGCTGGTTTGGGCGCCGGGTCTGGCCTCGGTCCGGTTCCTTTGGGAAGCCGCCCGCGAGGCCGGGCCATCCCTCGCCTATCTTTTGGCGGCAACCGTCTTGGGATTGGGCCTGACGGTGCATTGGTGGATCTGGTTAAGACGGCAGGAGGCGGTGTGGAAAGTCGGAATCGTTGCGGCGGTGACCCTGTTGTGTTGGCACGGGGCTTGTCTGCAGCTGGGCAGAATCAACGACTTGCTGGGAAGGCAGGCAAGTGTGCGGTCGTTGGCCGAGATCACGAGGCGGCATGATCCCGACCGGATTTTTATCTATCGGGCGAGGGCGGCCGGGTATCTGTTCTGCTTGAACCGGAACTGCTGGATCAACCCGGCGGATGCGGATGTGGTGGTGTCTCCGACCGCGGAGGCCAAGGGGAGGTTCTTCGAAAAGCCGGCGGAATTGACTCGCGGGTTGCGCTCCGGCCAAAAGGCGGAGGGAATCACGTTGGAACATGTGTTTCGGTCGGAGTTTGACCCCGACCGGTGGCAGGTGATCGGAAGGGCGGGGAGTTTCCTCTTGGTGCGGGCTTATGGGGAGTAAGTGCCGGTGGAGGGGATCGAACCCACACGCCCTTGCGGGCAACGGATTTTGAGTCCGTCGCGTCTGCCAGTTCCGCCACACCGGCAATAGAGACCCTAGAATCCTCCCGACCCGCCACCGGGACAAGGGGTTTTCCAGCCACCCCTCGGAGGGTAAGGTTCCCCCATGAAAGAGCGCGGATGGATTTTGGCGGTGGGCGGATTTTTGATTCTGCTGCTTTGGTTTATGCTGCAACCGGCAAAGTTCCTGTCTTTGTCCGTCACCACACCCAATTCACGATCTGAATCCATCAATCCGGCACCTTTTTTGCTCTCCACGAACCCGACCAAGGCGACGAACGTCCTTGGAAAAGATGCCTCCTCGTCAGTGGATGCAAACTTGGAGACGGGATCGGGCAAGGAGGTCCCCGGCGAGAAGCTTGTCCAGTTTTCCTCCTCGGACAGCTATCGGAAGTTTTTGGCCCTGGCGCCTCCCGGAGCCGTGCTTGGCCAGTTGGATGCCCTGAATTCTGCGCGGGTCAAAACAGGCTCATGGCTGAGTGGCGCGCTTGCTCAGACCGGTGGCGCCGTCAGCGGCAATTTTTATGTGCGTGTTCCGCAAGTCCCGCTGGAAGTACGCCAAAAAGGGGACGCGCTTTACCAGGTGGTGGGTAAAAAGGCGTTGGACCTGATCGGCGCGGGAGCCGTCACCGACGCCTGGGGCAAGGGTGTGAAGATCGCACTCATGGATACGCCGCTGGATGGGGTTGATCAGGTGGAGGGGGAGACCGCAGGGCATGGCACGGCCATGAGATCCCTGATTCTCGGACAAAAGGGGCCCGCGCGGGGGGCGGCTCCCGGGGCGGAGTTGGTGCCTTTCGCCGTGTTGGACCAAAATGGGAAGGGAAACTCCTTTGGTCTAGCCGAAGCGATCCTCCGGGCCGCGGATCAAGGGTTCAAGGTGATCAATATGAGCTTGGGTTCAGATGGGGATAGCCCGGTGGTTGAAAGCGCCGTTGCCTATGCTTTGGCGCGGAACGTGGTCCTGGTGGCTGCCGCCGGCAACGATGCCGTGAACCGAGTGAGTTACCCCGCGGCGTACGACGGGGTGGTGGCCGTTGCCTCCGTGGATGCGGGCGGAAATCACCTCTACTTTTCGAACCGGGGCAAGGCGGTCGATGTCGCCGCGCCCGGCTACTCTGTGGTAGCCGACTGGCCGGGAGGAAAAAACGTGGAGATAAGCGGCACTTCCGCCTCCACCGCCCTGGTCACCGGGGCGGTAGCCGCCCTGCTTTCCCGCGAGCCGAACCTTAGCGGAAAACAAGCGGTGGATTTGATCGTCAAATATGCGGACGCCACGGGGCTGCCCGGATCCACGGAAGAAATCGGGGGCGGGGTGCTGAATCTGCAGCGTGTGCTGGACCGGAATCAGCGCGGGCAGGTGGATCTGGCGGTCGGGGGGGTCACTCTGCGGCCGGAGGGTGACCAGGGAAGTCTGGTGGTCGGGATCCAAAACCGAGGCACAGAGACGGTGAACTCTCTATCCCTGGAGATCACGGCGGGGGAAGAGCGGAAAAAATTTTACTTTGGATCCTTGGCGCCTGGGAGCACGGCGACCCAAAGCATGATGGTGGATCTGAGCCGAGCCCGTCAGCAAGGGGGGATCAGTGCAGGGGCGGGGGTGAACGTCCGAGGGGATCAACGGCCGGGCAACGACCTATGGACGGGTTATTTTCGAATTCCCAAGGAAAAGTAGACCGCTAAGGATGGAGCAATGGAAACGGAAGAAATCTCCTACGTGGTTCGCTGCATCGCCGCCATCGCGGTTCTCCTCGGCATCGCCGGCTTGGTTTTCACCTACAACACCCTGTTGGAGACGCCGCAGTTTGTCAGTCTCCTCAGAATGATCGGACTGCATTAATTTCAGGCCTTGCCGTCCTCCAGCTCGTGCCGCCACTTGCGGCTGAGGTGGGGTCGGATAAAGCCGTAGACAAGATATCCCGTAAAGAGAATCGCGAGGGAAAAGCGATAGGTTTGCACAATCAGGGCGAAGATCGCCACGATCAGGAGCATGCGTGGAACGGGGCGCTGGGTCCGCCAGTCGATCGTCTTGAAGCTGGGGTAGCGGACCTTGCTAAACATCATGAAGCTGAGAAAGAGGAGTAGGCCGGCGAGGAGGTACTTCCAGTCCCCGATCACGCGGTCGGACTCGTAGTACTGAAGCAGCAGAAGCGTCACAGAGGCCACCAGCCCGGCGGCGGCGGGGATGGGGAAACCGGTGAAATCCTTGGCACGGTTGCCGGGGTCGGGTTGGGCGGTGAGGGAGTTGAAGCGGGCCAGACGCATGGCTCCGCAGACCAGATAAACAAATGCGATCATCCAGCCGATCCGGGCGGGAAGCTCGGCCAACACGATCTTGAAAACAAGCAGGGCGGGGGCGATGCCAAAGGAGATGACGTCAGCAAGGGAGTCGAACTCCCGGCCAAAGGCGCTTTCATGCCCGCCGAGGCGGGCGAGACGTCCGTCCAGCATGTCAAAAATAAAGGCGCCGAGGATCCAGAGCAGGCTCGTTTCGTAGGGCTGGATCCAGTCTCCATTTTCCGAGGAAGCCTGAAGCAGGCTGCCCTGAATGATTTGGAGCACGGCCATGAAACCGCAAAACAAGTTTCCGGCCGTCATCAGGCTGGGAAGCAGGTACGCCGCGCTTTTGGGCGATGGCAGCTTGGAGCGGGGTTTCAGGCGGGCCATGACGCGAGGATGGTTTCACCGCCTTTGACCCGTTGTCCCACGGTGATGTGGACGGCGCAGGCCGTGGGAACGTAGAGATCGGTGCGGGAGCCGAAGCGGATCATGCCGATATGTTCGCCCTTGCGAACCGATTCCGAAGGCTTTTTCCAGGCCACGATCCGGCGCGCGATCAGGCCGGCAATCTGCCGGACGAGGACGGGGCCGCGTGGGGATTTCAGCAGCCAGGTTTGGTTTTCGTTGCGGAGATCGACCTCAAGATGGCGGGCGTCGAGAAACTCGCCGGCGGAATAGTGGGTTTTTTCCACCACGGCGTCGCAGGGGCTACGGTTGACGTGGACATCGAGGACGGAAAGAAAAATTCCCACGCGGCGGAATTTGCCCAAGCCAAAGCAGGGGTCTTCGGCTTCATCCACGCAGATGACCTTGCCATCGGCCGGACTGACGAGGGCGAGGGGATCGGCAGGAATCTGGCGGGCGGGATCCCGAAAAAAGAGGAGGAGGCCTGCCAGCAGGAGAACAGCCAGGGCGGACGGAATCCACCAGCCCAGCCACAGGCAGGCACCCAGGAGCACGGCGGCGCCAATCAGGAAGGGTCTTGCTTCGGCCAAAGCCATCGGGGATTTTTAGGGGAGAGGCGCTGTTGTTGAAAGCCGTTTACGAGGAGGGTTGGGGTACCGGTCGACCGGTCACCTATTCGCGGTCGCTCACCTTCGTGCTGACCCATGACTGCCCTTGGCACTGTGGCTATTGCGGTTTCCGCGCTGACCAGGAAGGACTGTTGAGTGAGCGGAAATTGGAAAGCCTTTTGCAGGAAGCGGTGGAGGGCGGGGCCCGTGAGGCCCTGCTGATTTCAGGGGAGCGGCCCGACAGCCTGCCCCACATCCGGAAGGAACTGGGCGAGCGGGGATTTACCGACTTTTGGGAGTTCGCCAACCATGTGGCCGACCGTTGTGCCGGGGCCGGGCTTTTCCCCCACGGCAATTTCGGCCGGATGACCGAGGCGGAGCTTCAGCGCCTCCGCCCACATTTCGTGTCCATGGGGATGATGCTGGAAAGCGTGCAGGATCATCCGGGCCTTGCGCCGGAAAAAAAGTCATCAGGCCGTATCGCCGGAATCGAGGCAGCCGGACGCGCCAAGATTCCCTTCACCTGCGGGATTTTGATCGGGTGGGGAGAGTCGCAGTCAAGCCGGCTGGATTCGTTGGCCAGATTGGCGGAACTGCATGCGTGCCATGGGCATCTTCAGGAGATCCTGATCCAGCGCTACATTCCCAATCGCGGATCACGGTGGCCGGTGGGTCCTGTTCCGACGCTGGAGGAGTATCGGGAGATGGTCCAGCGGTGGCGGGGGTGGGCGCCGGGGGTGGCGGTGCAGATTCCTCCCAATCTGGAACCGCGTTGGCCGGAGCTGTTGCCGTGGCTGGACGACTTGGGGGGGATTTCATGGGCCAACGATGAGGTCAACCCAACGAAGCCGTGGGACACCGTGGAGGGGTATGCCGGCCTTTGTCGGCGAGGAGGCCGGGAAATGGAGGAACGGTTACCGGTTTATGAGTCCCATCGTTCCGCGGAGTGGCTAACCGAGTTCTGGTTAAAAAAAGCCGAGGAGTTTTCGGCGGAGGTTACGGCATGAAAGATTTGTGGAGGTTGCCGCTGGTGGAATTGACGGAGTCGGCGAGGGAAGCGGCCCAACAGCAACATGGGGACGTGGTGACCTACGTGGTCAATCGCAACGCCAATTTCACACGGGTGTGCCAAGTGGGCTGCGCGTTCTGCGGTTTTGGGCGGAGGCCAGGAACCCGCGGGGCCACCTCCGACACCATCGATGAGGTGGTGGCGAGGGTGGGGAAGACACCCTGGGTCACGGAAGTTTGCCTCCAGGGTGGGATTGATCCCTCCTTGTCCCCCGAATACTACTTCGACCTCATCCGCGCCTTGCGGGAAGCGTATCCATCGATGCATCTCCACGCTTTTTCGCCCATGGAGATCGACTCGCTCTGTGAAAAGTTGGGTCAGCAACCGGAGGAAGTGGTGGTGCGGCTGCGGGCGGCGGGAGTCGGCAGCATTCCGGGCACGGCCGCGGAAATCCTGATCGACCGGGTGCGGCGGAAAATCTCCCGCAACAAACTTCCGGCCGAGCGTTGGATCCGGATCGTGAAGGCGGCGCATCGGGCAGGGTTGCGTTCCAGTGCCACCATTCTGTTCGGGCATGTCGAAACCTGGGAGGACATTCGTGCGCATTTTGAGGTTTTGCGGAGAGTGCAGGGGGAGACCGGGGGATTCACCGAATTCGTGCCCTTGGCCTTTGTGCCTTATGAAAACCGACTGGGGCGGCTTTTGGCCCAGCGAGATGGCGGCATGATTCGGCTGGCAGAAAGAATCCGGCGCCGGGCAAGGCGCCTCTATCCGCTCGCCAGGTTAATCCTAGGGGATTTGATTCCAAACCTGCAGACCAGCTGGGTCAAGCTGGGGGTTCAGGGAGCCGTGGATTCTCTCGAGTGGGGGTGCAACGACTTCGGGGGGACGTTGTATGAGGAATCGATCACGCGGTCGAGCGGGGGTCGACACGGGGAGAGGCTGGAACCGGAGCGGATTGAGGATGAGATCCGGCGGGCGGGGCGTACTCCCAGGCGCCGGACCACCCTTTATGGGGTTGTGAAAAACCCGTTTTCCCTCGGAAAAAAGAGTTGTCAGCCGTCTCCCGAAGGGCATGTTGCCCTCTGATTCGTCAACGAAACCCAAACCAAGGAGACACAAACAGCCATGGCTAGAAAACCCAATGCAGCATTCATGAAACCCGTCCAACCGGACGCCGTCCTCGCCGCGATTGTTGGAAGCAAGCCGCTTCCCCGCACCGAGCTGACGAAGAAACTGTGGGCCCACATCAAAAAGAAGGGTCTGCAGGACAAGAAAAACAGGCGCATGATCCACGCGGACGAGCTGCTGAAGCCCCTTTTCGGCGGGAAGAGCTCCGCCAACATGTTTGAGCTGACGAAGTACGCCAGCAAACACGTCAAATAAGACTTTCTTCCCCTAAGGGCGGAATTGCATCCGTCCCCGGGGGAAAGCGAGCTTGAAATACCCCGTCGGGGCATGTCCCTGGCGGGGTATTTTTATGCTGGTGAATCGTTAGAATTTTCGTTAGATTTTCTAACTTATGGATCTAACAAAACTGACCGCGAAAGAGTTCGGCCGGATCGTGAAACTCCTGCGCCGAAAGGAAAGCCTCGAAAAGAAACTCGGCCAAGTGGAGCGTTCCGTGGCCAAGGTGGTGGGGGCCGGCGCTTCCTATGTGGCCCGCCGTGCCAAGCGGATCGCCTCCGGGCGCGGCCGGGGTCGTCCCGGTCGCCGGGGCCGTCCTCCCGGCCGGCGCGGACGCCCCAAGGGTCGCCGTTCTACCGGGCGGAAATTTGCCCGCCGGGGAGGTTTGCGGGACATGGTTCTGAAAAATCTCAAGCGGGCCGGGGCGACCGGGCTCAAGATCAAGGATCTGGCCAACAAGCTGAACATCCAACGGCAGCGTCTGGACACCTGGTTTTACCAGAACGTGAAAAAGATCCGGGGCTTGAAGAAAATCGGGCCCGGGCACTATCACCTGCGCGGGTAGGGTCGGACGAGGTAGGATTCGAACCTACGAGCGCCTTGCGGCGCCTGCGGTTTTCAAGACCGCCGCGTTCAACCACTCCGCCACTCGTCCGTAGAAACCCTCATAGAGGAAAAACGTCCTCATGGCGAGTTCCCCCCATCCGCGTTTGGCGGTGATGGGGGCGGGTTTTTTGGGTCGGGCGGTGGCGGATGAGGCCCGGTCTGGGGGATGGGTGGTGTTGCCGGTGGTGCGGTCGGAGGCTTCCGCCGCAAAGCTGCGAAAGGAGTACCCCGAAGCCAAGGCGGGGGATGCGGTGAGGCCTGAATTCTGGACGAAGGATGTGCCGGAATGTGAGGCGATGGTGTGGTGCATTGCACCATCCCGGAATTACGAGGATGGTGACTTTGAAACCATCCATCGGCAGGGAGCCGTGCAGGCCGCGGCGTGGGCGGGGAAAAGGAGAATTCCCTTCGTTTATATCTCCTCGACCTCCGTCTATGCGGAGGAGAAGGGCGAATGGGTCGACGAGGATTCGCCTTTGGCGAACGATCCTCGGTCCATGGCGATGGTGCAAGCCGAACAGGCTTGTCTGAAGGCCGGTGGCACGGTTCTGCGTTGTGCTGGTTTGTATGGACGGGAGCGGGTTCTTTCCACGGAAGCAGACGGACCGGAGCGCTGGCTGAATTTGGTGCATGTGGAGGACGCGGCGAGGGCGGTAGGAGTCGCATTACGAAACCCCGGAAAAATCTTCAATGTCTGTGAGGACGAACCCCGGCGGAGGGGGCAATCCGGGGGGGAGTGGTCGGAAGGGGGGCGAAGATCCCGAAGGAACAAAAGGGTAAGGAATGGGAAGTTGAGGAAGTTGGGGTGGGAAGTGATAGCGGGAATCAAAGAACAGAATTCGGTGCCAGCAGGAGGGGGAGCAGACAGGCGATGAAAATCGGGATGAAAATTAAGAAAAAATAAAAAAGAGGGAAAAACAGATTTAGAGGTTCCATCCGCCCGAGATGATGAGGTTGGAGCCGGTGACCTGGTCCGCCTCCGGGGAGAGAAGGTAGCGGACGGCCGATCCGACCTCGGAGAAACGAACGGGCCGGCTGGCAGGGAGTTCCCGCGATGGGGGCAGGTCGATGCTGTTCTCCAAATATCCCGGCGAGATGCAGTTGACGGTAATCCGGCGGCGAATGAGCTGGGCCGCAAAGGAGCGAGTGAGTAAGAGAACTCCAACCTTCCCCACATGATAACCGGGGGCCATTTTTCGGGCGGTCAACTTCTCACAGGCGGAATCTCCCAGATTGATGATGCGGCCGCCGGTTTTCGGAAAGAGGGGTAGGGCCGCACGGATCGTGAGAAAAGTGGAGGTAGCCGTGCTGTCGAGTCCGGCACGCCAATCTTCCGCCCGAGCGCGCAACAGGGAAACGGGTCGATATGTGCCGGCATTATTCAGGAGAACATCGAGCCTTCCGAACTTGGCCCGAATCTTGTGAAAGAGGGAATCGACCTGATTTGGATTGGCAAGGTCGGCCGAAAAAAGCTCGGCGATCCCATCTTCCCGGCGGATCTGGTGAACCAACCGTTGGGCCTGGTTTTTTCCGCTCCGGTGGTGCACGGCCACGACATAACCGTCCCGGAAGAGCTCCAGGGCGAGAAACGCGCCAAGACCACGGGAGGCGCCGGTGATCAAGACAACCGGGGCGGAGAGCTTTTTCATGAAAGCACCGACAAGGTGCGGACGACCGCCCGGATTTTGGGGATTTCGTGGGTGCGGAGGAGGTCGGTTTTTCCAAGGATGGCGAGGACTGCAAAGAGGGATTCCGCGGTGCGAACCTCCTCACCAAAAAACTCAAAGGCGTGGGGAAGGGCATGGCAGACCGGCCAGCCAAGGGTACGAAGTCGAAAGCTATGGAGGAAGGTCTCGGCCTGGTAACGGATGCGTTCCGCGCTGTCCTGGAGGTTGCGGTAATAAAACCCGAGGCCGGGATCGATCCAGATGGCTTTCACGCCGACCGCGATGGCCCGATCGATCTCTTTGCGAAAATAATCCAGCAGGGCGGCGGCATGATCGGGGGATCGGACGAAGTCTCCCACTTCGCGGACGTTCGGGCCCTGGACGTAGCAAAGGATGATGCCGGCGGCGTGATCGGCCGCCATGCGGTAGATCTCATCCGAAGGCAGGGTTCCGGTAAGGTTCAGGACGGCGGCGCCGGCCTCGAGACACGCCCGGGCGGTGGCAGGCTGGTAAGTTTCAGTGGACAGAAGGTGTCCTTCCGGGGCCAGCTCGCGCAATACCGGCAGGAGAATCTTGGTCTGGGTGTCTGCGTCCACCCGTGCGGCGTGGGCCAAGGAGGATTCGGCCCCGAGATCGACGAGATGGGCTCCTTCGGCGCGAAGCTTACGGACACGCTCGATGGCGGCGGCGGTGGAGAGAACCACGCTCTCCCGGTACCAAGAGTCGGGGCTGAAGTTAACCACCCCCATAAGGTGGGGGCGGTCGGATGAGCGAAAGGAATGGCCCTTGAGATTCAAGTCGGGCAACTGGATGGATAGCTGCCTGGCATGTTCGCGGGCCAGAGCCGCCAGAGATTCAAGGGAGAGCATAGCCCTAGAGTAGGAGTCCCGGGGCGGGCGAGCGATAGCGGATGGACGGGAAGGGGTGGCCGCGTCATCGTTTCCCGATGGCGGGGAAGCTGATGACGCAGGCAGAACTGATGGCTTGGGAACAGAAGTCGCGGAGATGGGTTATTCTGGGTCTGGCAGGAGTGGTGACCGGTGTCTTTGGATTCGGCCTTCTTACCTTGGATGTTAGTTACCGGATGCTGAAAAAGGCAACGGTGATGACCGAAGCGCTGAACCGGTTGAACGCCGATCCACGGGTGCAGGAATCGTTGGGCACGCCTCTTCGCACGGGTTGGGCGGTGACCGGGGAACTGGAAGATTTACCGGACCAGGGGAGCGCCCGGATGGAGTTTTCTCTCCATGGCCCCAAGGGTTACGCCGCGGTGAAACTACGCGCCGAAAAAAGTCCCACGGGAACGTGGCGGTATCTGCTGCTGGAGGTGAAGCCGGCGAACGCGCCCGCGATTTCGTGCGCGGACGGTTAGGTTAGTTTTTGACGCCCCCGGCGGTGTCCGTGGCCGGGGAGGTGCCCGCCACCGCCTCCTTGTTTTCCACGATGGTCTCGAGAGCGGCGTCCAGACGATCCAGTCCATGCTTCTCAATGATCGCCTGGATGTGGGAGAGATACTGGGGATCCGGGCAGTAACCGGAGGATAGGATCTTGGAAACGAATTTGACTCCGGACTTTTCCCCGACGTAACGGCTGTAGCGTTCATTGCTGAGAAGAAAATCGGCGTAGCCCTTGAAGCCGGCGGAAAGATTCGGGTAGGCGCGGAAATCAGCGGTGGTTTCCACGCCCTCATCGCGGGTCGGCATATTGAGGGCGCGTGGGCCAGTCCAGCTGTCAAAGGCCTTCATGCCAAAATAGTTGTTATATTCCTTGGCGAGGATGCTGTTGCCGTAACCGGATTCAAAAATGGCCATCGCAATGACGGCGGAGGCCGGGATTTTGGTGGTGGTTTGGATCATCATGGCCTCGGGGACTGCGGCCTCGAGGAAGCGGCGTTGGCGGCCGTTGGCGGAGTCGAGGATCTTGGAGATGCGGCTGGCGAGCCCGAGGACGTCGGTGGTGGCGGAGTTCTGGGAGGCAATCAGGCGAGCGATCTGCAGATCCCTTTCCTGCAATTCCCGCCGCTGGGCGAGACGGTCCTGCAGGGCCTTCCACTTTTCTTCGAGGTAGCTTTTGGAAAGGGCGGCGGAGAAACGGGTCACCCCGATGAGGGAAAAGACGGCCACACCAAACAGCACCAACCATAAAAGATTGGAGACAACGAGGGTGCCGAAAAGCCCGAGGCGGAAAGGGGTCTTCTTGTGGAAGGTCTTTTTGGCCACCGCCTGGGTCAAATCAATGACCTGTGGCATTCCTAAAACTAGGCGGAGATCAGTTAGGTGGTCAAATTGGGTCGCCGAGAAAATTGGAAAAAAATAGGTAAATATCTAAAGGCCAGTTAAATACAAAATAGATACAGAGTTAAAAGCGCCATTTTTTCTGCCGTTAAGGCGTAGTTAGGAGGTGGGGTGAGGGCGAAGGACGGAGGCCAGGATCGAAATCGTCAGGACAGCCAAGACAAAGCCCAAGGTCAGGGGAATGGGAAGGTGAAACCAAGGGGAACCCAGCATTTTCACTCCGATGAAGACCAAGACCACGGCCAACCCGATATTGAGGTAACGGAAGATTTTAATCAGCCCGGCAATGGCAAAGTAGAGGGCGCGCAGGCCAAGAACCGCGAAGGCATTGGAGGTCAGCACAACGAAAGGGTCCCGGGTGATGGCGAGAATGGCGGGGATGGAATCGACGGCGAACACCAGATCGGTGGTGCCGATCGCCAGCAGGACCAACACCAGGGGTGTGCCGACCCAGCGATCCTGTTGTCGCACCCAAAACCGCGTACCGTGATACTCCTGGGTCAATGGCAGGAACCGACGTCCCAGACGCACGAGAAGATTTTTTTCCGGTTGCACCTTGTCGTCCCCGCCCCCCCGCAAAAGTTTCCAACCAGTGAAGACAAGGATGCCACCGAAAAGGAAAATCAGCCATTGGAAGCGATTGAGGAGGGCGATGCCGCCGAAAATAAAAACTGCCCGAAGCAAAAGAGCCCCGATGATGCCCCAGAAAAGGGCGGGGAACTGGGCGCGTTCCGGCACGGCAAAGTAGCGGAGCAGGACGGCGAAGACGAAAACGTTGTCGACGCTCAGGGAAAGTTCCACCGCATACCCGGCAAAGAATTCCATCGCGGGGTTTGGTCCAAGAGTAAGAGCAACCAATCCCCCGAAGGCGGCGGCGAGAATAACCCAACCGACCGTGGCACGCAGGGATCGGCGAAAATCCACTGGACGGGGGTCACGGTGGAAAAGAATCAGATCTGTGGCGAGGAGGGCAAGAACCAGCGGACCGAAGGCGAGCCAACCGTAATGAAAGCCGGGTTGCACCCTTCGACATTCACGCCCCGCCTTC